>CAOKJI010000138.1 GCA_948468495.1 uncultured Dorea sp.
TCAGCCGGACAGTAAGCTTAAGATGCTCAAAGAGCTTGCCGAGCAGGCAGAAGTGATTATCGCTATCAGCGCCGGAGACATCGAGAAGAATAAAGTCCGGGGGGATTTGGGAATCACATATGATTCAGATGTCCTCCGCCTTCGGGACGCTTACATCAATTCCGGATTGTATGTGGGAAGCGTTGTCATCACCCAGTACGCCGGACAGTCCGCCGCTGACTTATTTAAAACCAGACTGGAACGTCTTGGCATCAAAGTATATATCCATTATCTGATACCCGGTTACCCGGCAAATGTGCCGCTGATTGTAAGCGATGAGGGTTATGGGAAAAATGATTATATCAAGACCTCCAGACCTTTGGTTGTTGTAACGGCTCCCGGCCCTGGAAGCGGTAAGATGGCAACCTGCCTTTCCCAGCTCTACCACGAACATAAGCGGGGAATACAGGCCGGATATGCCAAATTTGAGACATTTCCTATCTGGAACATTCCGCTGAAACATCCGGTGAATCTGGCTTATGAGGCGGCAACCGCTGATTTGAACGACGTGAATATGATTGATCCCTTCCATCTGGAAGCTTACGGAGAGACTACTGTAAATTATAACCGGGATGTAGAGATTTTTCCGGTGCTCTCCGCAACCTTTGAGCGCATTTACGGTAAAAGCCCTTACAAATCTCCCACCGATATGGGCGTCAATATGGCCGGATGCTGTATCTGCGACGATGAGGTCTGTAAAGAAGCCTCCCGGCAGGAGATTCTTCGCAGATACTATGAATCCCTGCGCAGATTTCTGATTGGCGTATGCACAGACAACGAAGTATATAAGATTGAGATGCTGATGAATCAGGCGGGCGTTACAGTACATGACCGTCCTGTTGTAGACGCGGCCCTTGCCAGAGCAGAAGCCACCGGCGGACCTGCCGCAGCTTTGGAACTGCCTGACGGTCAGATTGTAACCGGCAAGACTTCTCCGCTATTAGGAGCCTCCGCCGCACTTCTTCTGAACGCCTTAAAGATCCTGGCAGGAATCGACCACGAGCGGAAAGTCATTTCGCCGGAAGCCATTGAGCCGATTCAGAAGCTCAAAGTAAAGTATTTAGGCAGTAAGAATCCCAGACTCCACACCGACGAAGTTCTGATTGCGCTGTCTGTGAGCGCCGCAACCGACAGATGCGCCCAGCTGGCTCTCGATCAGCTTCCAAAACTAAAAGGCTGTCAGGCCCATACTTCTGTTATGATTAGCTCTGTAGACATCATGCAGTTTAAGAAACTGTCCATTCAGGCAACCTTTGAAGCCAAATATGAGAAAAGTCCGGCTAATTTCTAAATACAATGTGACGAATCTCTCACCAAAAAGTCACGAAATTGTAAGCGCAGAGTTCTATGATATGAGTATATAAAAAACACAAAAAGGAGGCTCATATTATGGGATTTTTGAAAATCGAAAACTTATACAAAGTCTACGGCAAAGATGAAAATCAGGTTGTCGCTCTGGACGGCGTTTCACTTTCCATTGAGAAGGGAGACTTTACTGCGATTATCGGCTCTTCCGGTTCCGGCAAATCTACGCTGCTGCATGCCATCGCCGGAGTCGATGTTCCTACAAGCGGTAAGATTTACCTGAACGGACAGGACGTCTACGGCCAGAGCAAACATAATCTTGCTATCTTCCGCAGACGGCAGGTGGGATTAATCTACCAGTTCCACAACCTGATTCCTACGCTGAATGTCGTAGAGAATATCACGCTTCCAATCCTTATGGACCGGCGGAAGGTGAACAAGAAGCGTCTTGATAATCTTCTGGAACTCTTAGGATTAGAAGACCGGCAGACGCATCTTCCGAATCAGCTCTCCGGAGGCCAGCAGCAGCGTGTGGCAATCGGCCGGGCCCTGATGAATACGCCGCAGGTGATGCTGGCGGATGAACCGACCGGAAGCTTAGACAGCCGAAACGGACATGAGATTATTAAGCTGTTAAAGAAAAGCAACCGGGAATACGGCCAGACGCTGATTCTGGTCACCCACGATAATAACATCGCCTTACAGGCTGACCGCATCATCCGTATCTCGGACGGCAAAGTTACGCGGGATGAAAGGCAGGTGCGCCGGTCATGAATATTTTCCACAAGATTGCCCTTCAGGGGCTGAAGAAAAACCGTACCCATACGCTGGTAACCATCATCGGCGTGCTTCTCTCCTCGGTTATGATTACAGGCGTCATAACCTTTGGGGTCTCGCTGCTGGATTATATGACAAGAGGCGCTATGCAGAAATACGGCAACTGGAACGCGGCGTTTCTGAACGTGAATCAGTCCTTTGCACAGGAGCGGATGCAGGACGAAGAAACGGCCGGCACAGTTTCCTTTGATAATGTCGGCTATATCATGCCAGGCGGCGCAGGAAACCCGGACAAACCCTACCTGTTTATCGCCGGATTCACACAGGAAACTTTCGACGCTCTGCCCATAACCCTGATGTCAGGCAGACTCCCGGAAAATAGCGGCGAAGTTATTATTTCCGCAAAAGCCGCTCGGGAAGGCGGTATTTCCTACAGCGCCGGAGACACGATTACCGCCGATGTGGGGAGCCGCTTAAAGGGCGGTGAAGAACTTACCCAGGCAGATTCCTACAGCGCCGGAGAAGAAAGCTTTGTTCCCCGGGAAGAAAAGACATATACCGTCGTCGGCACCATGCGGACTCCTGTATTTGAGACAGATGATTCTCCGGGTTATACCATGATTACGAAGAGCGATGCATCCGTCGGCACGGAACAGATGACTTTATTTGTTACGCTGAAAAATCCGCGCCGGACCTTCTCTTATGCAGAGCATACCGGAGAGGGCTGCGCCTATATTTTAAATTATGACCTGTTGCGCATTATGGGAATCTCAGACCGTCCTGCCGACAAGGTATTTCTGATGTTTTTGTATTCCTTCGGAGGAATCGTAATAGCCATTATCATGGTTGGCTCCATTTTCCTGATTTATAATTCCTTTCATATTTCCTTAAGCGAACGTATCCGGGAAATCGGAGTACTTGCCTCTGTGGGCGCCACTGCAGAGCAATTGCGCAATTCCGTCCTTTTTGAAGGATTTTGTATCGGAATCATCGGAATCCCAGCCGGCACTCTTATGGGGCTTGGCGTTATCCGGCTTGTACTTTCTGTTGTTTCCGCTAATTTTGGGTCTATACTTTACACCGGAGTTCCGATGACGATGAAACTCTCCGCTCCGGCTATCGTCTGCGCCGTTGCGGTTAGTTTTGCCACCATTCTGATATCTGCCTGGCTTCCGGCAAAAAAGGCGGTCCGGCTTCCGGTCATGGAATGTATCCGGCAGACGAACGAAATCAAAACAGACGCCAAAACCATGAAAATATCAGGGCGAAAACAACGCCTCTATGGATTGGAAGGCGTCCTTGCATTGAAGAATTTCAAAAGAATGCGGAAGCGCTACCGCAGTATCGTACTGTCGCTGATTTTAAGCGTTGTTTTATTTGTATCCACCAATGCGCTGATTGGTTCTCTGCAGCACACAGCAGACGAATTTCGGATTGTCTCTGATTTTGACATTGGTTTTAGCACACAGAATATGGGAGATGATGAACTTCTCCGGCTTTACGATAAGTTAAAGAGTGTCTCCTACATTCAGAACAGCTCCTGCCGCTGGGCAGTCCGGTATACCTGCACGGTACCTGCGGACCAGCTCTCGGACGCCTACTGGGAAGCCGTTGGAGAAAACTCTCCGGAAGAGACAGTGTCCATTCCTATAGAGGTTCACTTTTATAACGATGAATTTTATCAGAATCTGATTCAAACATTGGGATTAACAACTGAAGAATACAACGGAGAAAGCGGTAAATTCGCCGCAGTTGCTAAGATAAATGATGACAGCGATGAAGTAAAAGGCCCCGCCGACTGTCCGGATGTATTTCAGAATACTTCTGTAGACGCCGCCATCACTCTCCAAATGACCGACAGTCCGGAGGCTGCTCCAACGCAGAATGTCAGCCTGACAATACTGGAATTTGTCCCGCCGGATATTCCGCCGATGACAGATATAAGTGAAGAAGATCTGCTGCCATATACCTTTACGATTTTTGCACCCTGGTCAGCCAAAGAACAGCTTGCGCCTTCCGCCCTTCCCGTCGATGAAAAAATCAAGGGCCTGTGTTTTGACTCTGAAAACCCCGGGCAGTCTGTAAATGAGATGCAGAAGATTCTTACAGACGAAGGAATTACATCCTCCTATCTGCTGCTAAACTGCGCAGAAGCATACGAACAATACCAGAATTACATCTTCATTGCCAACGTATTTGCCTATGTATTTATCGCATTGATTTCACTGATTGCAATAGCCAATGTATTTAACACAATTTCAACAAATATCCGGCTTCGCAAGAGGGAACTGGCTATGCTTCGTTCCGTGGGAATGACAGACAGAGAATTTAACAAAATGATGCGTTTCGAGTGTGCGCTTTACGGCCTGAAGGCGCTGGCCGTCGGGATTCCCCTTTCGCTGGCTGTATCCGCACTGATTGTCAGGACAATGATGACAGACGAAACTGCATTGATTCTGCCATGGGGCAGCGTCGGAATCAGCATACTAAGCGTATTCCTTATCATATTTGTCTCCATGATGTACGCGGTCAGTAAGATCAGAAAAGAAAATATTATTGACGCGCTGCGGGATGAAATGACATAAAAAGCAGGTAATAGATGAATCCTGCCTGGACGGGTTCATCTATTACCTTATCCGGCAGGCAGTTCCGGACCGCACAGACAGAGCCTTTTCAGGCTTAACTTACTTCCATTGCTTCTACCGCTATAACTAATCAAAATAAAAATTCACTCATCACATAATTACTCACATCAATCCCCCGCTCTGTCAGCATCAGCCTGCCTTTACTTTCTACCAGCAGCTCCTGCTTTTTCAGTTCCTCGATTACATCCTGATAGAAAACCTCCATCGGTTCTCCAAAAGCCTCTCTGAATCCGGTTCGCGATACCCCTTCCATTTTCCTGAGTCCAAGAAACATAAATTCTTCTATCTCTTCCTGTCTGGTCAGCGCTGCCGGCTCCCCTCCTTCCGTCCATCTTCTATGATTCAGAAAAGACGCCGCCCCCGCTCCGACTCCCAGATATTCTGCTCTGTTCCAGTATCCTAAATTATGCCTGCACTCAAATCCCTTCTTCGCATAATTCGATATTTCGTATCTGTGATAACCATAATTTTGCAGAATTCCTTTTGTGCGGACATACATCTTCCGCTCCGTATCCTCATCGGGAAGCTCTTTCGCGTGATTTCCGCCGCCATACCTGTCATAAAAGGGCGTGCCCTCCTCGATAATCAGACTGTATGCAGAAATGTGTTCCGGCTCAAGTTCTGCGGTAAATCTTACACTCCGCTCGTAACTTTCCAGTGTCTGACCAGGAATTGCAGACATCAAATCAATATTAATATTTTCAAATCCTGTTTTCCTTGCCATTCGATAAGTGGACAAAAATTCCTCCCGGGTATGAATCCGTCCCAATCTCCTTAATTCTTCATCATTCGCAGACTGCAGACCGATACTTAAACGGTTAATTCCCAGCTCCTTATATATAAGAAGCTTTTCCTCTGTTACGGTACCAGGATTCATCTCTGTAGTAATCTCGGCATCCTCATCCACCTGAAAGCTGTCATATATTGCGGTGAAAATGGCTTCTGTCTGTTCAGGCCTCAATATCGAAGGCGTGCCGCCTCCAAGAAAAATGCTGACTACATGATAATCTTTCCCAAGCGCAGCATGGGAACGGATACGCTCCCCGAGGCTCTCGACATATTCCTTCTGCTCCTCCCCGCCTGCAGGAGCGGACAGGAAATCACAATAATTGCATTTCTTTACACAAAACGGGATATGAATATATAATTCCAGCTCTTTCATATTCATTAAATTCAATCCCTTTCCCTTTATTG
>CAOKJI010000139.1 GCA_948468495.1 uncultured Dorea sp.
TTAAAATCGCCTCCAAAAGCGCAAGATAAAGCTTTGATAATTCCTCTAACTGAGCGGCCAGCGACTGATCCTTTACCGGCATCCAGCGCTGCAGCGCCTCCCATAGCTCCTGCATCATCTCAAGGGTCCATCTGACGTCTATATTCTCCGGCAGTCTTCCCTCTATTCCAAACCACTTACTCTGTTTCGACAGTTCCGACGTATCCTTCTTATCGTCCTCGCCGTCTCTCTCGTAATCTTTCTCTGTCTCCTTCTCCGTACGCTCCCGCTCTAACTCCTGCCTCGCCTGCGCCACCTGTTTCGCAGTCTCTGTAATCAGAACCTGCCCCGCTTCAAGTTCCGCGCTTTTCTTAGCAATTCTGGCGTCCATTACCGATGCCGCGGCAACAGATTGTGCTGAACCGGAATTTGCGCTTGTCTGCTTCACTCCTGACATATCAATCGCCTCAATTTTCATTTATTCTTTGTTCTTCTGAAACTGCTAATATTCCATAAGATATACGCCGTCATTCTCCAATTACGACTTTATTTCCGCAAAATGCAAATCCATACTTGTGTATCTTACCCTCCGGCACTCCTTTTGCAAGAAGATACGCGGCATATTTCTTTTCTTCTATCTGCCTCAGCGCCGCTTTTACCGTATCTGAAAGCTCTTTTTCATCATCCTTATCCTGTACCTTAAATTCCAGAATGATAGCGTCGTCTTCTCTGTTTCGCGGCTCTAACATTACATCATATCTGCCAAATCCGCTCTCCCGGTTTGATGTAATTACATAACGCTCCTGCAGCTCCACGATAAGCCCAAGAACAAAACCATGATAAAAGCGTTCCGGTTCGCGTTTCTTTCCCGTATCAAAATAGCTGAAAGTTCCCAATGCCACCTTATTCATGTACACATTCATCGCTTTTACGTCGTGCTTGAGCAACGCCTTAATGAAATCATTATAATCTGACCTATGCCCCGCAAACCATCCTTGTATCATCCCGCCAAACATCAGTTTTACTTCCAGATTCGTAATCGCAAGTTCACAGGTGAGGGCGTCTGTACCAAACCCTGCGTCTTCATATTCTCTAACCTGAATGATTTTCAGATATCCACTGGCAAGCAGAAGCCCCCAGACCGCCCCTTCGTCAATATCCAGCATATTATATACAATCTGCTCATCAATCGAAACTGTCAGATTTTCTCCGGCAAGAAGTCTCTCAA
This sequence comes from uncultured Dorea sp., assembly GCA_948468495.1. The sequence continues at coordinate 1,208 of CAOKJI010000139.1, forward strand.
AGGATTGTTTTACATCTCTTGTACTCTCCCTGAGCAACTTTCCTATCAGACTGTTCGAGCTGGTATTTGCCCAATAAGCGCGCACTTTCCCTGTATCCAGATAATTGATAATCGACCATGGATTATAAATATCTGTTCTATTTCCAAATGTAAAACCATCATACCATCTTTTAACATCTGACCGCTTATCAGCCATCCCAAATTCATTCAGCGCGTCAAATACTTCTTCTTCCGTAAATCCAAAACAATCTCCATACTCATTTGATGTAGTGGTGATAACTTTCAAATTATTCAAATCTGAGAAAACCGACTCCTTACTCACTCTTGTAATTCCAGTCATAACCGCACGTTCCAGATAAGAATTCGTCTTAAACGTCGAATTGAACAGACTTCGGATGAATCCTGTCAGTTCATTCCAGTATCCATTTACATATGCCTCCTGCATAGGGGTATCATATTCATCTAGCAAAATAATCACATTCTTCTTATAATACCGGGAAAGAAAATCTGACAACGACCGTAACGATGCCGACGCCTCACTGTCCGACATTTCTGCAGTAACTTTTTCAAAATACTGCCTCTCCTTCTCTGTCAGAAGATTCAACAGATATTCGCACTTATTATACTGTTCCTCAATTACTCTGCAAATACTCTTTCTTGCTTCCGTAAACGTGTTCTCCTTTATACTGGCAAAACTAATAAATATAACCGGATAGGAGCCTTGCAGACGCTGGTACTTCTCATCTTCCCAAATAGAAAGTCCCTCAAACAAATCATTTCTTCCCGCATATTTCACAGAAAAGAATTTCTCTAACATACTCATATTCAGAGTTTTTCCAAATCTCCTGGGGCGGGTAATCAGGGTAACCTTATCCTTTTTTTCCCACCATTCTCTAATAAACTTCGTTTTATCTATATAGAAATTATTAATGTTTCGTATTTCCTCAAAATCCTGGTGTCCGATTCCTAGTGTTCTGACCATAGCTACACCTCCATACGTCCTTTTCCTTTAGTATATCTATTTCTATCAGTAAAATCAACAAACGATACAAAACCGCCGGGAATACAATTTCCCGACGGCTTGTTTCTTTTAAAAATATTTTGCAACAATCTCTGCCTGTCTTCCGTAGCTTTCCTTTAACGCAGGATACAGATTCCGGTAAGTCTCATAGTACTCGTCATAAATCTTCACATTCTCTGCAATCGGCTCTGTGATATTCTGAACTCTCAATATCGCGCCGCATCCCTCTTTGATATCCTTAAAATGTCCCGTTCCTACAGCCGCCATAATAGCTCCGGCCGCGCAGCCGCTTTCCTCCATATTGGTCGTAATCACTCTTGCATTATAGATATCCGCCTGAATCTGACGCCACAGGGCGCTCTTAGCTCCTCCTCCGGCGGCCCGCACCTCTGTCACCTGCATCCCCTTTTCCCGGCAGATTTCTATGGTATCCCTCAAAGAGAAGGTTACTCCTTCCATCACGCTTCTGCATATTGCCTCTAAGCCATGACGGTAAGACAGTCCAAAGAAAACAGCCCTTGCATTCTCATCATTAATCGGGGTCTTGTCTCCATTAAAATAAGGAAGAAATGTCAGTCCCTCGCTTCCCGGCGCAGCTCCACTCGCCAGCCCGGTCATATAATCGTATACATCCAGCCCTTTCGCCGCCATCTCCGCTTTCTTCTCTGCAAATAATGTATCCCTCAGCCATTTAAAGGAACCGCCGGACGCCAGTGCAAGCCCTAAGAAACACCATTTGTCGGGAACTGCGTGGCACATACTCATAACAGCCCGCTTCTGTCTGTCCACAAAAGGCTGATTCGTACACCCAAAAATCACCCCGGATGTACCAATGGTAGAACCGATAATGCCTTCTTCTACAATCCCCATCCCAATCCCGCCGGCCGGCTGGTCCCCGCCTCCGGCCGTCACCGGAATGCCGGGCTTCAGTCCCCATTCTCTGGCGATACTCTCTCTTAAATATCCGGCTGTTTCCTGTGATTCCAGCAGCCTCTCCGGAAGGAGATATTCCGGGATTCCCAGCCTCTTTGCAATCGTATCTGACCATTTTCTTTTTGGCACATCCAGCAGGAAAGACAGAGAAGCGTCGCTTACTTCAGCCGCAATCTCTCCTGTCATACAAAATCTCAGATAATCCTTCGGAAAAATCACAGAATCCGCCTTTTCAAAATCTTCCGCCCGGTTCTCCTTAAGCCACAATAACTTTGGCGCCAGATAGCTGTTCAGACAAACGCTTCCTGTAATGGACAGCATTTCCTCCTCGCTTATCCATTCTTCAATTTGCTTTACCTGAGGCGTAGAACGCTGATCCAGCCAAATCAGACAGTTGCCGATTGCCTGCCCGTCCTTTCCCATAAGAACGCAGCCCTGCATCTGCCCGGAGAATCCGATTCCCCGGATTTCCTCTCCGACTCCGCTCTTTGACACAGCCTGCCCTGCCGCTTTGCTGCAGGCCTTCCACCAGTCTTTCGGATTCTGTTCCACCCAGCCGGGCCTTGGCGTAATAATATCGCATTCCTCATACCCGGTTGCCAGAACCGTCCCTTTCTCATCAATAACTGCTGCCTTAATGCCGCTTGTCCCGGCGTCAATTCCCATAAAATATGCCATACCGTTTCCTCCTAATCCAATCCTTCTCTGCAATAGTCCGGCTACCTCTCTCTGTCGCATATCGCTCTGCTGCCCACCGCCAAAGCCAAATCCATCAAGACGCCAAACTGCCTGAACCCTTATCCTTATTCAGCTTTCAGCCTCCTGTTTTTACCACAATCCCCTTTCTTTCCAACAGCCCCTGTATCTCACTGATTTCACTCTCAGACGGACGATATGCATCGCACCGATACCGAGTCCGGAGCAGCTTATATTTATTCTCTCCATAGGTATGATAGGGCAGAAGATGAACTTCTTTCACACCTGTTTCTACTGCAAACTCCCCCAGTGCATCCATATTTTCCATATCCGCATTCACTCCGCCAAGCAGCGGAACCCGGTAAATCAGCGAATACCCCTTCCTTCCCGCCCGGCGTGCATTTTCCAGAATCCTTTCATTCGGCACTCCTGTATATTTCCTGTGCTGTACGGAATCCATATGCTTGATATCATACAGAATCATATCGCACAGGCTGAATACTCTGTCCGCCGCGCTCCATTCCGCATATCCGGTTGTCTCAATCGCAAGGTGATATCCTTCTCTTTTTACTTCCTCTGCCAGCGCAGTCACAAATTCCGGCTGCATAAGAGGCTCTCCCCCGGAGATCGTAATGCCCCCGCCCGAATCCTCGTAGAATGCCTTATCCTTCCTGACCGTTTCCATGACCTTCTCTACCGTCATATCCTCGCCCATCTGCTCAAGCGCCGTAGAGGGACAGCGCTTCACACATTCTCCGCACCGGATACATCTTTCATCCATTCCCTGCATTCCCGGAATAATGCCGTACGCGCACGCCTGCACACAGAGTCCGCAACCGATACATTTTCTCTCATCCCAGAGTATGGCGCCAGACCTCTCCTGAGACTCCGGATTAGAACACCAGATACAGCGCATCGGACAGCCCGTCAAAAATACTACCGTACGGATACCGGGTCCGTCATGGGTGCTGAATTTCTGAATATTAAATATTTTCCCAGTATCGCTCATCTTTTTCTCCTTATAAAAAGAGGCCATATTTCCAGAACGTATCCCCAACTTGCAGAAAGCAATTTGGGGATACGCTCTATAGCCTCTTTTTCCGTATTATACATCCGCCTTCACTTTCCGGGGTCATACACCGCGGCCCGCCTGGAAGGCACATCTCACCAGAAGATCAGAGAACATGCTCCGTCCTTGCAATAATATCTTCCTGCACCTGCGGGCAAAGAGTTACAAAATAACTGCTGAACCCGGCCACCCGCACAATCAAATCCTTATACTTCTCCGGTTCTTCCTTCGCCTCCTGCAAAGTCTCTGCCGACACAATGTTAAACTGAATCTGCATCCCTTTCTTTGCAAACAGCGTTGTAATCAGCGATACCCAGTTATCCAGTCCCTCTTCCGTATCCACTGAAGACGGCGTAATCTTCACGTTAAATAACTGTCCGCCCGGCATCAGTACATTGGGCAGCTTTGCATAGGAATTTAAGAGCGCCGTCGGGCCTTCCTTATCCGTTCCCCGGAATGCAGAGGTCCCTTCCGTAATCGGTTCTCCGCCCTTTCTTCCGTCTGCTGTTGCGCCTACGCATTCACCGTTTCCTACATTTGCCGAAACGGTAGCCGTAGATGGTATGAAATGTCCGCCAACCGGTCCTTTCCCGTATCTGGTATTAATATACTGACGCTCTTCCTCTGCAAAATAACGCATAATATCCGCTGCAATCCCGTCAGCCATATCATTGTCATTGCCGAATTTGCTGTCGGCATTTACCAGAATTTGACGGATAACTTCTCCGTTTGGCGTCGTCTCCATATCTTCAAAATTTGTCGCCAGCGCGTGCATCAACTGTTCCGCCGAGACCGTCCTTTCGTCAAATACTACCTTCTTAATTGTGGCCAATGCATTGGCAGCCGAGATAACTCCTACATTCTGGCCTCCTGTATTGTCGTATTTCGCACCGCCCTGCTTGATTTCCTTTCCCCGGCCGATACAGTCTTCCACTACCGAAGAAAGGAAAGGATTCGGCGTCATTTCTCCCCATGAAGTATCCACAACATTGCCGCATATCACATGCATTCTC
>CAOKJI010000140.1 GCA_948468495.1 uncultured Dorea sp.
AGGCTGAAGGAATCTATTCTCGGCAAGGCGGATTTGAGCCTGTCTTATACAAAGGAAGAATATAAGAAGAAATTAGTTAGATTGCAAAAAAAGATGGAGAAGCTTCATGGCGAGCTTTACCGCAGGCGGATTCCGGTTGTGCTGGGATTTGAAGGATGGGATGCAGGCGGTAAAGGCGGCGCAATTAAGCGTCTGACGGAGAGGATGGACCCGAGAGGGTATGTGGTGCATCCGACGGCGTCTCCAAATGATATTGAGAAGGCACATCATTATCTCTGGAGATTCTGGGTTGACATGCCGAAGGCAGGCCATGTAACAATCTTCGACAGGACCTGGTACGGAAGAGTGATGGTAGAACGAATTGAGGGATTCTGTACGAAGCAGGAGTGGCAGAGAGCCTATAAGGAAATTAACGATATGGAGAAGGATTTGACAGATGCAGGAGCGATTGTCCTGAAATTCTGGATGCAGATTGATAAAGACGAACAGGCAAGACGCTTCAAAGCAAGGCAGGAGAATCCGGAGAAGCAGTGGAAGATTACGGATGAAGACTGGCGCAACAGGGAAAAGTGGGCTCAGTATGAAGAGGCAGTGGATGAGATGTTGATTCGTACTTCAACGTCTAACGCCCCCTGGATTGTGGTAGAGGGAAATAACAAATTTTACGCGAGGATAAAGGTGCTGGAGACGGTTGTGAAGGCGATAGAGGAGCGGTTGCGTTAAGATGTACGAACAGGGCAGATTTTCTATAATTTCTGTCGTATTTTCGGCAGTTTGCCAAACAGTTAGTCATAGATATTCGTATAAGAACATGATATAATCATACAAAATGCTTAATCCATTATCATTTTAGAGAGGGCAGACATATGAAATATATTACTTATAATGATGAGTCAAGAGTATTTGTATTAAGAACGAATCATAGTATGTATCAAATGCAGGTTATTGATTATGATACGCTGGTTCATCTGTACTATGGTGCGAATATCGGGGATACGGAGATTACACACAGGCTGATGTTTCTAGACAGGGGTTTTTCCGGTAATCCTTATGAGGCGGGGGATGACAGAACATTTTCTTTGGACGTGCTTCCCCAGGAGTATTCTGGTTATGGCAATGGGGACTATCGGATTAACAGCTTAGAGGTAGAGCATAAGGATGGAAGCGATGCGGTGCATCTTCGATATGAGTCTCACAGGATGTGGGAGGGCAAGTATTCCCTGGAAGGGCTTCCCTGCATGTATGGCAGCGAGGAAGAGGCGGAGACCTTAGAGATTACGTTATATGACCGAATCAGTAATCTGAAGGTGCATCTGCTGTACGGCGTATTTCCGAAGCTGGATGTAATTACCAGAGCGGTGCGCATGGAGAATCAGGGAGAGAATCCGGTGAAGATTCAGAGAGCCATGTCGATGGAGATGGATTATCCGAATCGCCATATGGATTTTATACATTTTTATGGCCGACATACTATGGAGCGTCAGATGGAGAGGCTTCCGCTTCATCATGGAGTTCAGTCTGTGGAGAGCAAGAGAGGGATGTCAAGTCATCAGCACAATCCGTTTATTATCCTCTGTGACAAGAATACAACGGAAAAGCATGGAGAGTGTTATGGATATGCGCTTGCTTACAGCGGCAATCACCGCTGTGAGATAGAAGTAGATCAGATGGAGCAGACAAGAGTGGTTATGGGAATCCATCCCTATCACTTTTCTTACCGTCTGGAAAAGGGAGATACATTTGAGACGCCGGAGGTTATTATTGCCTATTCCTCAGAAGGACTTGGAAAGCTTTCAAGAATCTATCATGACGCCTACCGCTCGAATCTGATACGAAGCAAGTATGTGCATTCTCCCAGGCCGATTCTGGTCAATAACTGGGAGGCTACATATTTTGATTTCAATGAAGAGAAGCTGTTTAATATTGCGAAAACAGCGAAGGAAATCGGACTGGACATGTTTGTGCTGGATGACGGATGGTTTGGCAACCGAAATTCCGACTATACAAGTCTGGGTGACTGGCAGGTAAATGAAGATAAGATACGGGGCGGACTTCCGAAGCTGGTGGAGCGGATTAATAGTCTTGGTATGAAGTTTGGTCTGTGGATTGAGCCGGAGATGGTATCGGAAGACAGCGAACTATACCGGAGTCATCCGGATTGGATACTTCGGATTCCTGAGAGGCGGATGAACAGGAGCCGCAGCCAGCTGAATCTTGACATTACCCGCAAAGAGGTCAGAGATTATGTCATGCAGAAGATCTTTGCAGTTCTTGACAGCTGTAAGGTAGACTATATTAAATGGGATATGAACCGGTCGGTAGACAACGTGTTCTCATCAGCGCTTCCAGCCGAGCGGCAGGGAGAGGTATTTCACAGATATGTGCTGGGTGTTTATGAGATGATGGAACAGCTGGTTACCAGATATCCGGATTTGTTATTTGAAAACTGTGCGGGCGGAGGAGGCAGATTTGACGCAGGCATGCTTTATTATTCTCCGCAGATCTGGTGCAGCGACAATACAGACGCTATTGACAGGCTGAGGATTCAGTATGGAACATCTTTCGGATATCCGATTGGCGCTATGGGAGCGCATGTAAGCGTGTGTCCGAATCATGGGACAGGAAGGACTACGCCTTTTGATACCAGAGCGATTGTGGCAAGCGCTGGAACATTCGGATATGAGCTGGATCTTGCAAAGCTTTCTAAAGAAGAGAAGGAAATAGCAAGGAGACATATTCAGGAGTATAAAGAGATGGAGATGCTGGTACTGAACGGCGATTACTACCGTCTGACCAATCCGTACCGGAATCACGAGTATGTATTGTGGCAGTTTGTTTCTAAAGATAAGAAAGAGACTGTCGTAAACGGAGTCATGCTGCGCAATGAATCGAATCCTCATATTCATCTGGTATATTTGGAGGGACTTCATCCGGACAGGCATTACCGGGATGCGGACACCGGAGCGGTTTATACTGGAGCGGCGCTTATGTATGCAGGAGTACCGCTGCCGGTTGGTATGGGCGATTATCAGCCTCTGAAGTTTAAATTCAACGTAGTAGACTGACAGATATAAGTATATAGAATTAAGATAAAAGGGGCTCTGGGATGATTTCAAAGCGTGTACAAAGGATTCAGCCGTCTAAGACGGTTGAGATGACAAGCAGGGTGGCTGAACTTCAAAGACAAGGAAGGGAAGTGCTGCGATTTAATGTGGGAGAGCCGGATTTTGCTACGCCGGAGCATATTTGCCTTGCGGCGGAGGAAGCTATGAGACAGGGATTCACGAAGTATACGCCGGTTATGGGAATCTTGGAACTCAGGGAAGCCATTAGCAGGAAGATGGAAGAGGAGAACCATGTGAGCTATCTTCCAGATGAGATTACCATAGGCGCTGGGGCAAAGCAGTGTATTCTGGCTGCGCTTCTTGCTATCTGTGATCCAGGGGATGAGGTGATTATTCCTTATCCATGCTGGGTGAGTTATCCGGAGCTTGTAAAACTTACGGACGGGGAGCCAGTGATGGTTCCCTGTAGGGCGGATTTCACACTGGATGTTTCTGCAATCAGAGAAGCGGTTACGAAGCGTACAAAGGCGGTTATGATTAATACGCCGAATAATCCTACGGGTGCGGTCTATGACAGAAAGTCATTAGAAGAGCTGGCTGCTTTGGCTGTGGAGCGTGATTTTTATATTATATCGGATGAAGTATATGAAAAGTTCGTATATGGCGGAAATCCGCATGTATCAATTTCATCTTTATCTGACGGGGTAAAGGAGCGTACGATTCTGATTAACGGAATGTCGAAGTCTTATGCCATGACAGGCTGGAGAATCGGTTATCTGGCTGCTTCCATAGAGGTGATTCGCGCTGTGAACGTGCTGCAGAGTCAGATGTTGTCCAGTGTGCATTCCTTGTCGCAAAAGGCGGCGGTGGCGGCCCTTACCGGAACGCAGGAACCGTTGCAGTCTATGATACGGGAGTTTGAAAAGCGCAGGGATTATATGGGAAGGAGACTTGGCCGGATGCCAGGGATTTCCTGCAGGGAATCTATGGGTGCGTTCTATCTTCTGCCGGATATTAGCGGCTGTTATGGAAAAAGTTATCGGGGGATACCGATAGAAGATGATATGCGGCTTACAGAATACTTGTTGGAGGAGGCAATGGTTGCGGCAGTTCCGGGAAGTGCGTTTTTCGCGCCGGGACACCTGCGGTTTTCTTACAGTAATTCGATGGAGCAGATTGAAGAAGGAATGGACAGAATGGAGCGGGCTTTAAACAAATTGTTCTGACGGTGTTGTCCATGTGTGGGAATATATTTGAGGAGTTTTATAGATGAAGTTTTATTATGCACCAATGGAAGGCATTACGGGTTATCTGCACCGTAATGTCTGCCATTCTTTTTTTTCGGGGATTGATAAGTATTTTACTCCGTTTCTTGTGCCGAATGAGAGGGGAAAGCTAAACAGCAGAGAGAAAAACGACATTTTGCCGGAGCACAATGATGGTTTTTATCTGGTGCCGCAGATTCTGACCAACCGGGCGGACTGTTTCCTTGCAGGAGAGCGGACTTTAAGAAATTATGGATACCGGGAGATTAACTTGAATCTTGGTTGTCCATCAAGAACAGTGGTTTCAAAGTACCGGGGCGCAGGATTTCTTGCAAAACCAGAGGAGCTGGATCATTTTCTGGAAGAGATTTTTGCGCATACAGAATGTAGAATATCGGTTAAAACCAGAATCGGCAGAGACGATCCGGAAGAATTTCCAAGACTTATGGAGATATATAATAAATATCCCTTAGAGGAACTGATTATTCATCCCCGCACTCAGAAGGAGTTCTATAATGGAATCCCCCATCAGGACGTATTTGCCTATGGGATTCGCAGCAGCAGGAATCCGGTGTGCTATAATGGAAATATTTTTGGAAAGGAAGATTACGAGAAGTGGCACAGAAGCTTTCCTGATGGAGACCGAATTATGATAGGAAGAGGTCTTCTTATGAACCCGGGACTGATTGGCGTCCTGGATGGCTGTGGGATGCCGGAGAAAGGGAAAATCCGGGAATTTCACGATTGTATTTACCAGGCTTATAAGGAGAATATGCCGGGAGACAGGGTTGTCCTCTTTAAGATGAAGGAGTTGTGGGTGTACTTAATTGAGTTGTTTACCGATGCAAAGAAATATGGAAAAAGAATCCGCAAGGCGGAAAAGCTTCCAGCGTATGAAGACGCAGTCCGGGATTTATTTGCAGAGAGGGAGATTAAGGAAGCGCTTTACGGATAAAAATAGATTCCATTTTGCATGTTATGTGATATAATGATACTGTGCATCGAATAACTTAAGTATTTCAGTCAGAATTCATGTTACTAAGGAGGAATGGCTATGAAACTGGTAATTACAATGAGCAGGCGGTATGGAACAGGTGCAAGTCAGATTGCGGAGGGACTGTCCAGGCGGCTTCATATCCCGGTGTATGACAAGGCGATTGTGAAGGAGAGAATGGATGGAGACAGCTACGAGTCAGAGGCTTCTGTTATCAGAGAATTAGCAAAGGAACCCTGTATTATTCTTGGACGTTGTGCGTCGGAGATTTTAAAGGACAAGAGAAACGTATTTAATATCTATATCTGTGCGGACAAGGAAGACAGAATACGGCGTATTATGGAGCTTGAGAATTGTACCTATGAGGAGGCGAAGATGAAGCTCAAGCAGACAGATTCCGAGCGTTCAGCATATTATCATGAGCATACGGGGAAAGCCTGGGGGGACGTGAATAATTACCATATGATTCTGGATACTTCGGATTTGGGTATTGAGCAGTGTACGGATGTACTGATTCGGTATTTTGAACGAAAAGAATTTATATAGATAAATTGTCCTTTGGGAAAACTTATGTTATACTAATGCAATGAGTATTAATTAT
>CAOKJI010000141.1 GCA_948468495.1 uncultured Dorea sp.
GTGCTATATTATCTTATCTATCGTACAGAATCACTGATATGCTCTGTTGCTTTCGAAGTATGATTTTCCTTATGAGCGCATATACTACCTCTATATTCAAGGAGGAACTAATCATGAAAAAATATCTTTGCGAACCATGCGGTTACATCTACGACCCGGAAATCGGCGATTCAGACGGAGGCATTGCGCCCGGAACCGCCTTTGAGGATATCCCGGATGACTGGGTATGCCCAATCTGCGGACTGGGAAAAGAAGTTTTTGTTGAATTGTAAATAATGGGCAGCAAATCACTTCTCACTAGAGCGTGTCCCCAAATTGGGACAGCATCTTGCAGAAAGCAATTTGGGGACACGCTCTAGCAAATCTTTCATTCTGCCTACATAACAAATGCGCAGGCATTCCTGCGCATTCTAGCCGAAGTTAGCAATTAATTCACCGGAGTGTTGCTAAGCGTTGCCTGACAAAGAGCCCCCGTTTCCAGCAGGCAGCGCCCACCCGTACAGGCAGCAAATCTTCATCCTTATTTAACTTACTTCCACACTGTATCTTTCACGCCAATATTCTCACCTTTAAATACCGGCCTCTTCCCATTCTTCCTCTGAATCTCATAATCCTTCAGCGCCTTCATAGCGATTCCGCCCAGAAGGAAAATTGCAATAATATTCACAATCGCCATAGCTCCCATGGTAATATCCGCAAGATTCCACACCAGTCCAAAATCTGCCTGTGCGCCAAGAAATACCGCAGCGCAGCAGGTTACCCGAAAAACATTCAGCAGTAACTTATTATCCTTAATAAACAGAATATTTGACTCTGCATAATAGTAATTTCCAATCAAACTGCTGAACGCAAAGGCAAAGATAGAAAATGTAATAAAATGGATTCCCCAACTTCCTACATTTGCCTGAATGGCCGCCTGCACATACGGAATCCCGTCCAGTACGCCGCTCTCTCCCTGAACGCCGGATACCAGAAGCATCATAGCCGTACTGGAGCAGATTAACAGCGTGTCTATAAATACTGAGATAACCTGCACTAACCCTTGTGTCACCGGATGTTCCACGTCCGCGGAAGCAGACGCATTGGGCGCGCTTCCCATACCGGCTTCATTAGAGAACAACCCGCGCTTAATACCAATCACCACAGCGCTGCCCGCCATACCTCCCGCCATCGCCTGGAAGTTAAATGCATTCTCAAATATCACACCAAAGACTCCCGGCAGCTCTGTAATATGCGTAATCATCGTTATCAAACCAATGAGAATGTAGAAACAAGCCATAATCGGAACAATCACAGAGGTAATAAATCCAATTCTGTGAACGCCTCCCCAAATCACCAGTCCCGTAAGCACTGCCAGAACCAGTCCAACTATCATTGGAATCTTCGTCTCTGAATAGTTGGAAATGTAGTATGCCAGAGAGGAAGACATATTGTATGACTGCAAACCGTTAAATCCATAAGCAAAGCAAATAATCAGCAATACAGAAAACAACACTCCCATCCATCTCTTTCCCAGCGCTCTCTCCATATAATAGGAAGGACCTCCCCGGAATACCCCGTCCCTTTTAACCTTGTAAATCTGGGCCAGCGTACTCTCTACAAACGCCGACGCACCTCCAATCACCGCCATCAACCACATCCAGAATACTGCTCCCGGTCCTCCGGCAGCGATTGCAGTAGCAATACCAGCAATATTACCAGTTCCCACCCTTGACGCAGTGGAAATCATAAGGGCCTGAAAGGACGATACCTTCTTCTGGCCGTCCTTTTCCTCCTCTTCTGATTGTCGCCGCTTCGGCGGCATTTTCCTTTTATTCACATAACCCACTATAGCATAAAACAGCCAAAAAGAAAACTCTCCTTGACATTTATCAAGTGACTTGTTAAGATAATTGTTACTATTCACAGGGCGTTTAGTTAACAGCGGATTGAATCAGGATACACTCCGCGTCCTCCAGGCGGCGTGTGAACTGTATGAAATCTGATTATAACACAGAGGCAGATAACTATGAATATATTCTCAGACCTGCTGTTAGATACTGTTCTGGACAGCATCCGTATGCTTCCTTTCCTATTCGCCGCATTCCTCCTGATGGAAGCGCTGGAACACTACTCCACAGCATGGATTAATAAAACATTAACTACGCTAAAGAAAACCGGCCCTATCGCCGGAGCTCTCTTGGGCTGCATACCCCAGTGCGGATTCTCTGTCATGGCCGCGAATCTCTATTCCGGCGGCGTAATTTCCACCGGAACTCTGCTGGCAGTGTTCTTATCGACTTCAGATGAGGCCGTTATTATCCTGATGGGTCATCCCGGCAGTGCAGACGCTATCTGGCGTCTGCTGGCAGTGAAGTTCCTGATTGCACTGGCGGCAGGCTTCCTGACAGACCTGATACTTGCCGGAAAATTCCCCGACACGAAGCATATCGAAGATTTGTGCCACGACTGCGGATGCCACAGCCATCATGGCATTCTAAAACCGGCTCTCAACCACACCTTCCGGCTGTTCGGATATCTCTTTGTATTTTCCGGAATTTTAAATCTCCTGATTACGCTGGCCGGAATGGACGCCATTTCCACCTTCCTGTTAAATGGCAGTATCCTGCAGCCTTTCTTAACTGCAATCATCGGCTTTATTCCAAATTGCGCCGCTTCTGTCCTGCTGACAGAGCTGTATTTAAACAACGCTATATCCTTTGCCGCAGTCATCTCCGGTCTGTGTACCAACGCCGGTATGGGACTGATTGTCCTGTTCCGGGTTAATCGGAATCGCCGGGAGAATCTCTCCATCGCAGGACTTTTGTATCTCACTGCCGCCGCTGCCGGACTAATCCTCTCTAGTTACTTTCATTAAGCCCTCTGTCCAGATGATTTTCAATCTCGTCAAGCTGTTTTAATATGGCTTCCTGTCTTTCGTCAAACAGGAGGCCTTTATTATATTTATAATACCTGTCGCATTCATTTTCCCTTAAAAACCAAATGCTGTAATGCCCAGAGCCAAGCTCTGTCACAAAAGACACCATTTCCTGACTGTCTCCAAATGCCGCTTCCATAAAATCAAATCCATATTCCAGCCCTTGTGCCGCCCGGTTCACACATGCCTCTCTTCCGGAAACTTCCTTCTGAAATTCTTTCCGCACCCTTTCAAATGCCGCGTCCTTCTCCAAATATTCCTTCTGATTCAGAAGCCGGTAACGCTCCAGCATATCAATCGCTCTGCGCCAAATCTGATTCTCCAGCCGGGACAGCAGCTCTCCCTTTCTAAGATTCTCATAATCTCCTTGTGCCTGTGCAATAACGGTATCAAGATTTTGACAGGCTTTATACTGTTTCAGATACTCAAACAGTCTGGTAACATATGCATCCTCCTTATATGCCTCCCTAAACAGCTCGTTCAACTTGCCAGTAAGCATTCCCACAATGCTCAGTCTCTCGTCAAAGGAAGCGAATTTCACACGCTCTACAGCCGTTTTTGTGTATATCCCTTCCACAATCCCCTCAAGCCCGTAATCCTTCTTGTACTTGTCATAAAGCTCCAGATAATTTGCGAAATCCTTCGCGATTTTCCAGTGCTGGATATACTGGTGTACAACCTCCCTGTCCACGCTCTTTCCGATTCGCTCACAGGCATAGAGAAACTGCGACAAATCTTCCCAGCCTCTCGCCGTCACAAACATTTTACCATCTACAGTAGTCTCCATCCGGTAGAAATACTCCTTCCGCAATTCCAGATAAGAAAGAATCGCCGGGTGGATTCCTGCCTGATACGCATACTCCCGCCATACCCCATAATCGGCGTCTACCTCTATCATCTTAATCCTATCCAGAGTCACCGTATCAAATTCCCGCACCGACTTATTATACTCCGGCGGATTACCCGCCGCCACAATCAGCCATCCCTCCGGCACCTTCTGATTGCCAAAGGTCTTACACTGAAGGAACTGTAGCATAGCAGGAGCCAAAGTCTCCGATACACAGTTAATTTCATCAATAAAAAGAATCCCTTCAGAAAGCCCGGTCCGCTCCATTTTCTCATAAACAGAAGCGATAATCTCGCTCATGGTATATTCGGTTACCGAAAATGTCTCTCCGCCGAATTGCTTCTCCCGGATAAAGGGCAGCCCCACCGCGCTCTGTCTGGTATGATGGGTAATGGTATAAGCCACCAGCCCGATTCTGCATTCCCTTGCAATCTGCTCCATAATCTGGGTCTTTCCAATCCCCGGAGGCCCCATAAGGAGAATCGGCCGCTGACGAATAGACGGAATCAGATACTCTCCGTCTTCGTCCCGAATCAGATATGCCTTCACCGCATCCATAATCTCCTGTTTTGCACGTTTAATATCCATATTCGCCTCCTAATTTATTCCATAACACTGTTTGCGCAGCACACAACGCAAGGTTGTACCAGCCTCTCTGTTACAGTCTGTATCCCAGAGCCTGTTCTTCCTCATCCAGTACCAGTTTCATCGCCCACGCCGGAACATTCACATCCTCATAATCTTCCTTTACAAATACAAACGCCGTCTGAAAGAGCGGCTTTCTCACCGGGTAGATTCCCTGTCCGTCCGTAAAATAAATCAAACCCTTCAGACTGCCAATCTCTCCCTTTTTTATCAATTCCTCCACATATGAAAAGGCCGGCCGGAAATCTGTTCCGCCTTCGCCTTTCAGCGTCAAGTCTTCCATATATGCCTTCAAATCTTCCCCGCAGGTAATCTTCCTGTCTTCCTTTACAGTTTCATCGCACTGAATAATATGAATATTGACCTTTCTGAAAAAACTGTTATTCTCACTGAGTACCGAATACGTCTCTTCCAGAAACCGTTTCACCAATTCCCCGGAGCAGGACATAGAAGTGTCAATCACAATAACAAATTCCTCTATCTTCTGCTCTTCTTTCCACTCCTGCGGTTCAATCAGCGGCATATTTCCGTATAGCCTTAACCCATAGCTATAAAATCCAAAATCAAAACTATCCTCATCAATACGTATTTCTTCCTTAAGGATTGAAAATTTCCGGAGAAACTGCCGGTAATCGCACCGCTCTTTATTCTCTACCCTGATTTGCTTCAAGATATCGCCGGAATCCGACGCGCTTTCTTTGGAAAATGTCTCCAGACTTGTCTCAATCTGTTCTGCCTGATTCTTCCACTGATTCTCGATTTCATTCTTCTGATTCTCCTCGTCATCCTCCGGCCAGAGTCTGTGGTCGTCCACATTAAATTCTTCTGAAAGCATCATAAGCCTTTTTGCTGGAAGCTCCCACTTTGTAAGCGCCGTATAAATCTTCTCCGCCGTAAATACCTGCATCTCTTTTTCCAGCTTTCTGTAGATATCCTGCCTGACCCAGCTTTCGGCCCTCTTCACCACCCGGCAGTTCAGACTGTCAATCACAGACTCCACAGCAATATTGCAGGACAAATCCCACAGCCTCTTCTCCCTTCCATTCCGCCGGATGATATGCCGGAAAATACAGTGCAGCACCGTATGAAGGTAAAGCCTGTTTACCATGATTCGCTCCGTCCGGTACCACCCTCCCAGAGTCTTCGGCTGGTAATGCATCCCGAATCCATCCGTTCCTATCTGGCAGATATCTGGATTCATCACATAGACAAATGAAGATAAGGCCACATCCAGAAAGCGCATTTTCAGATATAATTCATTTCTTGTATGAATCAGAATTGACTTGCAGACCCGCTCTAAATTCTCTGCTGTGCTCATGCCTGCCCGCTCTGGCCTCTTGAAACCATCCGTCTCTTCCATGCCGTTCTCCCTTTATTATCTCGTTATGAAACTTACCGTCGCATTTCTACACCAACACCACTACATTGACTATAACTCAAACGTTTTCCGCCTGCCGGGAAATAATCTGCGCTTC
>CAOKJI010000142.1 GCA_948468495.1 uncultured Dorea sp.
GTCGAAGGCCTGTATCATTCCGCTGCAGGATTACCTGGGCTATGACAATAAAAGCCGTATCAACCGGCCCTCGACTTTGGGGGACAACTGGAAGTGGCGCGTCACGAGCGAAGAGCTGAGCGGAGAACTGAAGGAGGAAATACAGCCCTTGACAGAGCGGTACGGGAGAAAAAAATAATTTGGGACTTGCATTTTTCTGATTTTTCTGTACAATAGAATCATCAGCGATCAAGACAAGGCGATGACGGGAACAAGTAAGGCAGAGAAGAACTGTACAGAGAGTATCCGGTTGGTGCGAGGATACCGGTTTCATTGTCCGAATACATCCCTGAGCCGCTGCCCGAACAGGATGCGTGAATATCCGGCACAAAGTAGCCGTAGGATTTCACAGCCTTTTCTCAGTAGGCGCAGACGGGTACGCCCGATACAGCGTTTCCTGTGTGACAGCACAGAAAGAGCGGCTTTTTGAGAGAAAAGCCGGAACCAGAGGTGGTACCGCGAAATTTTTTCGTCCTCTGTCCCTAACCGGGGCAGAGGTTTTTTTATGTAAATCGCACCGCCGCAGGCAGGTTTGTTTTGCAAAACAGTTGCTCACAAGGGATAGAAAACAAATACGAAAGGGAGAGAACCATGGGAATTTATGAGGAACTTCAGGCGAGGGGATTAATCGCGCAGGTAACAGACGAGGAGAGAATCCGGGATTTGGTGAACAATGGGAAAGCGGTGTTCTACATCGGTTTTGACCCGACTGCAGACAGCCTGCATGTGGGACACTTTATGGCGCTGTGTCTGATGAAACGGCTGCAGGAAGCGGGAAATAAGCCGATTGCGCTGATTGGGGGCGGAACAGGATATATTGGCGACCCGTCGGGAAGGACTGATATGAGGTCTATGATGACTCCGGAGATGATTCAGCACAACTGCGACTGCTTTAAGAAGCAGATGAGCAAATTTATTGATTTCTCCGAGGGTAAGGCTCTTATGGTAAATAATGCGGACTGGCTTTTGGAGTTGAATTATATTGAGCTGCTGCGGGAGGTGGGAGCGCATTTTTCCGTAAACCGTATGCTGACGGCAGAATGTTACAAGCAGCGTATGGAAAAGGGACTGAGTTTCCTGGAATTTAATTACATGATTATGCAGAGCTATGATTTCTATATGTTGTTTCAGAAGTACGGCTGTAATCTGCAGTTTGGCGGGGATGACCAGTGGAGCAATATGCTGGGAGGAACGGAGCTGATTCGGCGTAAGCTTGGGGAGGATGCAGGAGCAATGACGATTACACTCCTTCTGAATTCTGAGGGTAAGAAGATGGGTAAGACTCAGAGCGGCGCCGTATGGCTTGATCCGGAGAAGACGTCGCCCTTTGATTTCTATCAGTACTGGAGAAACGTAGCGGATGCGGACGTGCTGAAATGCATTCGGATGCTGACCTTCCTTCCGTTAGAGGAGATTGATGAGATGGATTCCTGGGAGGGCGCCAAACTCAATACGGCGAAAGAGATTCTTGCTTATGAGCTGACGAAGCTGGTACATGGCGAGGAAGAGGCTGTGAAGGCGCAGACGTCGGCCAGAGCGTTGTTCAGTCAGGGGCAGGCGGCAGATATGCCTGAGGCGGAGCTTACCGGGGAAGATTTCACAGAGGGTGTGATTGATATCCTGAGCGTGTTGGTAAAGAGCGGGCTGGTTCCTTCTAGAGCAGAGGCCAGACGCGCGGTGCAGCAGGGCGGCGTAATGGCAGACGGCGATAAAGTGACCGATATTAAAGCTGTCTATGATGAAAAAGCTTTTGCCGGAGAGGGCATGGTAGTAAAGAAAGGAAAGAAGAATTTCCGCAGGGTGGTAATGAAATAAGCGGGGAATTTACCTGTATAAAGCCCCGGCAGGGAACAACAGAATGTTCTCTGCCAGGGTTTTGTATTTATAACCTGATTTCAGGAATCTCATATATAATCAGTCTGCTTTCCTGACAGAACATGTATGAAAATTCCACAACCTGTGCGACAGGAAGTTCCGGACTGCACAGGTGGAAATTTCGCTACAGGCCGGAAACGGCAATTAAAACTTTAAGTATTGTACGCTGTATGGAAGCATCTCAAGCTGTCCGTCAAGCTGCAGCGCTTCCCCGCTGATTAAATCGGTAACGGCTCCGTTTAAATCCCCATGATGGGCTGTATAGTTATCTCCGGAAGCATTGATTGCCACCATCATACGCTCTTTTTCAGAAGCCCTTTCAAAGATTAACTGATGATTGGTCAGAACCACGTTACGATAGCTGCCGTTGCAGAGTCCGTCGCTCTGCTGGCGGAGGGAAATCAGCTTTTCAATATATTCGGTCAGTTCATTCGGCTCTGGCTTCTCGAAACATGGACGGAGCGCGTAGTCGTTATCCGGCGCCTTCTGTCCTTCCTGGCCCCATTCGCTACCGTAATAAATGCAAGGGATGCCCGGCATACCAAGCAGCAGGCCGTATGCGGGACGGATGTGCTCTTTGTTGGTCAGGATGCTGGCAAGTCTGGTGACGTCGTGGTTATCCACAAAAGTCATCAGATGCTTGCCCCGGTAAATGCACCACTGGTCAGAACCATACTGACGGTGCAGGGAATGAGCAATCTCAAACATATTCATTGAATTAAAACTGGAGAAAATGCCTTTATAGCACTCATAATTCGTACAGCTGTGCAGCATCTCGTCATTTACAATCCGGTTATAATCCCCGAACAGTACTTCGCCAATCAATGCAAAATCCGGCTTCAAATCAGCGGTAAATGTCCTGAGTCTTCGCATAAAGTCAGGGTCTAAGCTGTATGCCACATCCAGACGAAGTCCGTCAATATCAAATTCATCCACCCAGAATTTTACACAGTCTAACAGATAATCTACGACGGCCGGATTCTGAAGATTCAACTTCACCAGTTCAAAATGTCCTTCCCAGCCCTCATACCAGAAACCGTCGTTATAGCAGCTATTGCCGTCGAAACTGATATGGAACCAGTCCTTGTAGGGGGATTCCCATTTCTTCTCCTGAACGTCCTTAAACGCCCAGAAACCGCGTCCCACATGGTTAAATACCCCGTCGAGGACAATCTTCACGTCGTGTTCATGAAGGTCTTTGCAGACTTCGGCAAAATCCTCGTTGTTACCGAGACGACAGTCAATCGAGCGGAAATCTCTGGTGTCATATCCATGGTTGTCAGATTCAAAAATCGGATTCAGAATAATTGCGTCCACTCCCAGTTTTTTTAAATAAGAACTCCAGTCAAGAAGTTTTCTGATGCGCGGGGAGTAGACGCGGTCATTGGCGTAGGGCGCACCGCAGAATCCAATCGGATATATTTGATAAAATACTCCTTTATATGCCCACATATTATTACATCTCCTTTTATAGTAGTATATTTGTGTCCTGTATATTTTACCATAGACTACAGGGGGGTTACAATGAAAATCATAAGGATTCATTCATAGATATATACTTGACAATTTATAGACAATATGCTATCTTTAATGTAACCGAAGTATAATAATAATATACTTAAGTTACATTCACGCACGTGATGGTATACCTTGTGAAACGGCCGAATGGCCATAATGGGGTGCCCGGAGGGTATACATTTGGTAAAGATGATTTGGGATTAAGGAGGAAGTAATATGGGTACGATGAAAGGTTACGGAGTTATTGAACCTACAGTAAGTCATGGGTGGATTGAAAAAGAAATTCCCGATGTGGGACCTTTTGAGGCGCTTTGCTCTCCAGTGGCGGTTCTGCCCTGTACGTCTGATGTACATAATGCAAAATATAGAAAGGCTTATCCGAACCGCATTCTTGGACATGAAGGCGTTGGCAGAGTTGAGAAGGTTGGAGAATATGTCAAGGATTTGAATGTAGGCGATATTGTTGCAATTCCGGCTGTAACACCAGTTTGGAGGGGAAGAGAAATACAGGAAGGATTGCATGAACATGCAGGAGGATTTCTTGGAGGACGTTATCTTTCGTCTAAACTGGACGGAACATTTGGAGAATACTTTATCATTCCCGATGCGGATATGAATTTGGCTCCGGTTCCGGAAGGCGTGTCGTTAGAGGCGGCGGCTCTGGTGGGGGATATGGTAACTACCGGATTTTCGGGAGTAGAGGGCGCGAATATTCAATACGGAGATACGGTTGTAGTTGCAGGAATTGGTCCGGTGGGACTGATGAGCGTGGCGGGAGCTGCGCTGCATGGTGCGGGGCGGATTATTGCAATTGGTCACAGACAGAATACGAAAGAACTTGCCAGAGAATACGGCGCGACGGATATTCTGGACTACAATGACGGCTCAATACCGGAACAGGTATTGGATTTGACAGGAGGAAAGAAGGTAGACCGAGTTATTGTTGCGGGAGGCAAACCGAGCATTATTACAGAATCCTACAGAATGTTAAAGTGCGGAGGAATCATATCGAATATAGCCGGATTTTTTGATGATTTTCATATTAGCGTGGCAGACGCAGGGACGCTTGTTGCCCATCAGACGCTGACAGGAAGGCTCTGTGCGGGAGGGCGGCTGCGGCTTGAGAAATTAATGGAAGTCATCCGGGCGGGAAGAGTAGACCCTTCGCTTTTGATTACCCATAAATTGTATGGGTTTGAGAAGATAGAAGAGGGATTTGATTTGATGGGAGATAAGCGGACTCAGGATGTGATTAAACCAATTGTTTATATTTAGGTACGAGGGAAGGAGAGTTTATAATGGCGGAAAATGCGGTAAATCAGATGAGTAAGAGAAATGACGACGACGATGTGGTTGTATACATAGAGCCGAAAAAGAGGGCGGCAGTAACGATTGCTCTTCTAGTTGGGTTTTTTGGAATCCATTTTTATATGCGTGCTTTCAGTATGTGTACTTCTTATATTATGGCTGACTGGAACGCGGGAGAATTTTATTCGGCAGGTAAGGCGCTACAGACTGCAATCATGGTGGTTGCAACTTCTGTATCGGCATATCTGATTCCTACATGGGGAGTTAAAAAGATTATGGGCGGTTCGCTGGCAATTGTAATTCTGTGTGATATAGGAACGCTGTTATCGCCGAATTTGGGAGTATTTCTTGTGTGCGTAATGATTCAGGGAATCGGGAATGCAGGACTGATTAGTAATATGATTAGTCTGATGAGTAAGATTTGGCCGCCGTCCAAACGAGCAATGTGGCTGTCAACGATTGGAATTACGCAAGGTATTGCAGCTGTAATTATTCCGACGCTGGCCGGAGTGATGATTGATAAGTTTGGATGGCAGTCTGTGTACTATTTAATGATGGCAATTCAGATTGTGGGACTTGTATTGACGCTAATTGTAACACCGGCTGATACAAAACAGAGAAACTATGTGAAGAGACGGTTTGACTTAGTGGGAACTGTATTATTTCTAGTCTGGGTGAGCTGCTGTGTACTTGTCTGTAATTTTGGAAATAGCTGGGGATGGGGAAGTACAAGGATTATCGGGTTATTAGCAGCGACAGTTATCGGATTGATTGCATTTATTGCCGTTGAATACAAACTGGGGTCAGCAGCAATATTTCCGGTAAGATTGTTTAAAGATAATATGAACTGTACCTGGATATTCATTCAGTCCTTCTTTGCATGCGTTGTGTGTATGGGGCAGTTTGTGTTTGTCATTTTTTACATGCAGGTCGTTATGGGTACGTCTGCAACTGTATCGGCGATTCCATTTACGATTTTCTCAATTGGTACGCTGGTAATGCCGACCGTATATGCGTCTATCTATAAGAAGACTGGACATTGTAAGGGACTTCTTGCGGTTACGATGGTTCTTGTATCGCTGAATGCATTCCTGTATGGAATCCTGCTGTCGCCGACGACAAG
>CAOKJI010000143.1 GCA_948468495.1 uncultured Dorea sp.
GGGAGAGAACTCACCGAAACTTGCCGGGGAAGATGATTTCTATGAATTATTCTTCGCCGGACTGGAAAAGGAGTAGAACAGCGGTATGGGAAATAGATTTCGGGAAATTGTGGAAGACTGTCCGGTTATTGCTACGGTTAAGGATGAGCAGAGTATGGTGAAAAGCTTTGAGTCAGACAGCCAGATTATCTTTATCTTATTTGGGGATATCTGTAATATTACCTCAATTGTTGACCGGGTAAAGGCACAGGGCAGAACGGCCATGGTGCATCTGGATCTGGTATCCGGGTTTGACGGCAGAGAGATTGCGGTGGATTATATTAAGAATATGACAAAAGCAGACGGGATTATATCCACGAAGACGTCGCAGATTAACCGAGCGAAAGAATTGGGGCTGTATGCGGTGCATCGCTTTTTTGTGCTGGATTCCCGTTCTCTGGAGAATATCCGCAAGCAGAGCGCGGTTACGAAGCCGGACTGTATTGAGATTCTTCCGGGAATCATGCCGAAGATTATTACGAGAGTTACGAAGGCCCAGAGAATCCCGGTGATTGCCGGGGGGATGATTGATGATAAAGAGGATGTGATGCTGGCGTTAAAGGCCGGCGCAACCGCTATATCCACAACGAAGCAGGAACTTTGGTTTATTTAAATTTGGGTATTGCATAGAGAGCGAAACTGTGCTATGCTAAACGCAGTTAAATAATGATTTGGAGAAAACGGAGTACAAGAATAGCGGCAGCAGGCCGATTGTTTTTGTGCTCTTTTTTTATTCCTCTTTTACAAAATACGATGAGTGGAAGGAAGGGTTGTAATATGTATGATGTTGTAATTATTGGTGCGGGGGTTACCGGAAGCGCGATTGCCAGGGAGTTGTCCAGGTATCAGTACAATACCATTGTTCTTGACAAGAACAGCGACGTATGCGAGGGCACGTCCAAAGCAAACAGCGGGATTGTCCATGCGGGCTTTGACAATGAGCCGGGTTCTGTGATGGCGAAGATGAATGTGAGAGGCAACGCGATGATGGAGCAGTTGTCGAAGGATTTGGATTTTTCCTTTAAACGCAACGGTTCTCTGGTGCTCTGCTTTGACGAGAAGGATATGGATAAGTTAGAGCATTTGCTTGAGAAGGGCAAGAAGAATGGCGTGCCGGGTATCCGTATTATTTCCAAAGAAGAAGTTAAGAAGATGGAGCCGAATGTGACGGACGACATGGTTGCAGCATTGTATGCGCCTTCGGGCGGCATTGTTTGTCCCTTTGGACTTACCATTGCCATGGCGGAGAATGCCTGTGTAAATGGCGTGAAATTCCAGCTTGACACAGAGGTTACGAATATTATTCCGAAAGAGGGCGGTTATATCTTGGAGACCTCAAAGGGAATGATGGAGAGTAAACTGGTTATCAATGCGGCCGGTGTATATGCGGATAAATTCCATAATATGGTAAGCGATGAAAAGATTACTATTATTCCCCGGAAAGGCGAGTACTGCCTGATGGATAAGAAGGTAGGAAATTATGTGACAAGTACGATTTTCCAGCTTCCGACCATATACGGCAAGGGCGTTTTGATAACACCGACGGTTCATGGCAATCTTCTGACCGGGCCTACGGCGGTTGATATTGAGGATAAGGAAAATACCCAGACTACGCAGGAAGGATTAGCGGATTTATTAAAGAGAGTGGCAATCAGCGTACCGCAGGTTCCTACCCGTCAGATTATTACTTCATTTACCGGACTAAGAGCTCACTGGACGGAGCATGAATTTATCATAAAGGAAGTAGAGGGAGCGCCGGGCTTTATTGATGTTGCGGGAATCGAGTCGCCGGGTCTGTCCAGTTCTCCGGCTATCGGCGAGTATGTGGCGGAGCTGGTACAGGGGATTTACCCAATGGAGAAGAAGACGGATTTTGTGGCGACCAGAAAGGGAATCCCCAATGTGGCGGAGGCGTCCTTTGAAGAACGTCAGGAATTAATTAAGAAGAATCCGGCATATGCCAATGTGGTCTGCCGCTGCGAGGTGGTGACGGAGGGCGAGATTATGGACGCCATCCACAGGCCGTTAGGAGCGACGACGTTAGACGGAATCAAGCGCCGTACCAGAGCGGGTATGGGGCGCTGCCAGTCAGGGTTTTGTGCGCCGAAGACTGTAGAGATTCTTGCGAGGGAGCTGGGAAAAGATGTTTCAGAGATAACCAAGTCAGGCGAAGGTTCTAACTATTTGACAGGATATAATAAGGAGGACATGTAGGATGAAGACAGAGATTGCAATTATCGGCGGGGGTCCGGCCGGACTTGCGGCGGCTGTAGCGGCCAGAGAAGCAGGCGTAGAAGATATTCTGATTATTGAGCGTGACAATGAACTGGGGGGCATCCTGAACCAGTGCATTCATAACGGTTTTGGTTTACATACCTTTAAGGAAGAATTGACGGGGCCTGAGTACGCGGGAAGATATATTGAGAAGGTAGAGGAGCTTCAAATCCCTTATATGCTCCACACCATCGTTGTAGATATTGCGGAGAATAAAGTGATTACCGTGATGAATAAAGAGCAGGGAATGTTCCAGATTGAGGCAAAGGCGATTGTCCTTGCCATGGGCTGCAGAGAGCGTTCCAGAGGTGCGCTTAATATTCCGGGTTACCGTCCGGCGGGCGTGTATTCGGCGGGAACGGCCCAGAGATATGTGAATATGGAAGGCAGGATGCCGGGAAAGAAGGTTGTGATTCTCGGCTCCGGCGATATCGGTCTGATTATGGCAAGGCGCATGACGCTGGAGGGAGCAGAGGTTCAGGTGGTAGCGGAGCTGATGCCCTATTCCGGCGGCTTGAAGCGGAATATCGTTCAGTGTCTGGATGATTACGATATTCCTCTGAAATTAAGTCATACAGTTGTTGACATTAAGGGAAAGAAGCGTGTGGAAGGCGTTACGCTGGCTCAGGTGGATGAAAATCGCAGACCGATTCCGGGAACGGAAGAATTTTACGAATGCGACACGCTGCTTTTGTCCTGCGGACTGATTCCGGAGAATGAGCTTTCCTCCCAGATGGGCGTGGAGCTGAACCCGGTTACCTCCGGCCCTGTGGTAAATGAGAGCCTTGAGACGAACGTGGAGGGTGTATTTGCCTGTGGAAATGTACTTCATGTACATGATCTGGTGGATTATGTGTCCGGAGAGGCGAAGATGGCAGGAGAGAATGCGGCGGCTTACGTACAGGGAACCCTGATGCGGGCGGGGAAAGAGATTCCGCTAAAGGGAGAAAACGGAGTCCGTTATACGGTTCCATGTACGGTGGATAAAGACCGGATGGCGGAGAAACAGGTAGTTCGTTTCCGCGTGGGAAATGTTTATAGAGACAGTTTCCTCTGCGTGTATTATAATGATAAGTGTATGAGCAGAGTCAAAAAGAAAGTCATGGCGCCGGGCGAGATGGAGCAGGTAATCCTGCTTAAGTCTAAGCTGGAGGCATTTGACGGGCTGGAGAGCATTACGATTCGGATTGAGCAGGAATAGGAGGGCAAAGAGATGAAAGTAAAAGAATTAGTATGTATCGGGTGCCCTTTGGGATGTAACCTGAAGGTGGAGATTTCCGAGGAAGGTTCAATGGAGGTTACAGGAAATACTTGTTCGAGAGGCGCGGATTATGCGAAGAAGGAGCTGACGGATCCAAGACGGATTGTGACGTCGTCTGTCAGGGTAAGCGGCGGCCATCTGCCCTGCGTGTCGGTAAAGACGGAGACCGACATACCGAAGGATAAGATTTTTGACTGTGTAAAGGCGCTGAAGAACGTGGAGCTTCAAGCGCCGGTGAAAATCGGGCAGATTGTTGCAGAGAATGTGGCCGGGACAGGCGCTGCAGTGATTGCGACAAAAGAAATTTATACCTTGTGAAACGGCCGGATGGCCATAATGGGGTACCCGGAGGGTATACCTTGTGAAACGGCCGGATGGCCATGATGGGATGCCCGGAGGGTATGCTTTGTGAGACAGCCGAATGGCCATAATGGGGTACCCGGAGGGTATGCTGGCTGAGACAAAGATTGAAACAAGAGAGGACGGTGTGATGGATGGAACAGTATGTAATGGCGCTGGATCAGGGGACCACAAGCTCGCGGTGTATTTTATTTAACCATGCAGGAGATATCTGCGGTATGGCGCAGAAGGAATTTGAGCAGATTTATCCCCAGCCGGGCTGGGTGGAGCAGAATCCAAGGGAGATCTGGTCGTCCCAGTATTCGGTTATGGTGCAGACGCTGGCAGAAACCGGTGTTGGCGCAAAGCAGATTAGCAGTATCGGCATTACCAATCAGCGGGAGACTACAATCATCTGGAACCGGTATACAGGCGAACCGGTTTACAATGCGATTGTTTGGCAGTGCAGAAGGACTTCGGAGATGATCGACGGACTAAAGGCAGAGGGCTTCGATGGGGTTATCCGGGAAAAAACAGGACTGATTGCCGACGCATATTTCAGCGCAAGCAAGATTGCATGGATTCTTGACCATGTTGAGGGCGCAAGGGAGCAGGCTGAGAGGGGCGATTTGATATTTGGAACAGTAGATACATGGCTTATCTGGAATCTGACGGGAGGTCTGGTTCATGTGACGGATTATACGAACGCTTCCCGGACGATGCTGTTTGATATTCATAAGCTGTGTTGGGATGATGAGATTCTGGCGAAGTTTCACATTCCCAAGACAATGCTTCCGGAGGTAAAGCCGTCAAGCTGTATTTACGGCTATACGGACGAGAAAGTTTTGGTAGGAAATGTTCCCATTGCAGGGGCGGCTGGAGATCAGCAGGCGGCGCTGTTCGGACAGGGCTGCTTTGAGGAAGGCGACGCGAAGAATACATACGGCACTGGATGCTTCCTGCTGATGAATACAGGAAATAAGCCGGTAAAATCCAGAAACGGACTTCTGACAACGATTGCCGCAAGTACGGAGACTCAGGTAGAGTATGCGCTGGAAGGCAGTATTTTTGTGGCTGGCGCTGCAAATCAATGGCTTCGGGACGGGATGCGCATGGTAAAGAGCGCCCCGGAAACAGAAGAATATGCGACTCGGGTAGAAGATACGGACGGCGTATATTTAGTACCCGCATTTGCAGGAATGGGAGCCCCTTATTGGAACCAGTATGCGAGGGGAACGGTGGTAGGGCTGACCCGCGGGTGCACCAAAGAGCATTTTATCCGCGCCACACTGGAGTCTATTGCTTATCAGGCGTATGATGTCATCAAGGCAATGGAGGAGGACGCGGGCGTGTCCATGCATGTTTTGAAGGTGGACGGCGGCGCAAGCGCGAACAATATGCTGATGCAGTTTCAGGCAGATGTGAACCATGCTACGGTACACAGGCCGAAATGCATCGAGACAACCGCTCTGGGCGCGGCTTATCTGGCTGGGCTTGCAACGGGCTATTGGAAGAGCAAAGAGGAAATTAAACAGAACTGGCAGCTTGGGAAGGAATTTGTTCCGGGTATGGAAGAGGAGAAGAGAAAAATGCTCTTGAAGGGCTGGAAGCGAGCGGTGCGGTGCGCGCTTGCCTGGGCGGAAAATATTATGGAAGATTAAATGGAGAATTTGGGGCTGAGACGTGGAAATGGCGTTTCAGCCTTTTACGGGTTTCACCAGATGAGATTGAGGAGACAGAACTTCTTCCTACACATTTGCGTCGCAATTATGCAGATGAAAAGCTGGGAATCTTGGATGTCCGGGTTCGACTATGGGATGGGTTGCAGATTAATATGGAGCTTCAGGTAAAACCTTTTAATTTTTGGGATGAACGAGCCTTATTTTATATAAGTAAAATGTTTTTGGAACAGCTAAAATCCGGAGATTCTTATGGGAAATTGAA
>CAOKJI010000144.1 GCA_948468495.1 uncultured Dorea sp.
TGGAGGACAGCGGGTATATGTCCAGAGTCGCATTTGTCATGGATGATATTATGAGCGGCCTCGGCTTATCCGGCCGGGCGTTTATTCCGCTTCTTCTTGGATTCGGGTGCTCTGTGCCTGCGATTATGGCTTCCCGGGCTTTAGAACACCGCAAAGACCGGATGAAAACCATATTAATCACACCTTTCATGTCCTGCAGCGCCAGACTTCCGATTTATGTGCTGTTTTCTTCCATGTTTTTCGGGAAATACGCCATGGCGGTGTGTTATTCCATGTATCTGCTCGGTATCGCCGTTGCTATTCTTACGGCCTTTATTCTGTCTAAGATAGACGGGAGCAAATCCGAGCATGCGCTGCTTATCGAGCTTCCGGAATACAAAACGCCCAATGCCAGAACCATTGCCATTTATGTATGGGAGAAAGTCAAGGATTATTTAACAAGAGCCGGAACTATCATTTTCCTGGCCTCTGTGATTATGTGGATATTGCTCAATTTCGGTCCTACCGGATATGTGACCGATATCAGCATAAGCTTTGGCTCCTATATCGGCAAATTCATCGTACCCCTATTCCGGCCTCTGGGTCTGGGTTACTGGCAGATTATCGTGGCTCTGATTGCGGGAATTGCCGCCAAAGAAGTCGTAGTATCAAGCTGCGGAGTGCTCTTTGGCATCCAGAACATCGCCACTGCCCAGGGCATGGGCACAGCCCTTACCGCCCTAAATTCCATCGGATTCGGTATGGCGAATGCATATGCCCTGATGGTATTCTGCCTGCTCTATGTACCATGTACGGCAACCATCGCTACCATCCACCGGGAAGTGGGAAGCCGGAAGACCACCGCGCTATTCGTACTCTTCCAGCTTGGTACCGCATGGATTGTAAGCTTCCTGTTCTATCAGGGATTATCACTTGTTCTGTAAAATCAGAATAGATTCTATTTATTGGATTTTCTTAAGCAGGGCCAGCTTGTTTTTGAAAGGCGCATAGCGTATGGGGACGTCTATCAGCAAGGATTTCTTCATGATACTCTTCCTGTGAGTAAATGTATCGAAGCTGTCTTTTCCATGATAGCCTCCCATACCGCTGTTTCCTACCCCGCCGAAAGGCATGTGGGAGGTTGCAAGATGTACGACCGTATCGTTGATGCAGCCTCCGCCGTAGGAAATGTGTTTCAGAACTTTCCTTTCCCGCCGTTTGTCCTTCGTAAAATAGTAGAGCGCCAGGGGGCTTGGCCGCGCATTTACCATCTGAATCACTTCTTTTATATCATAGAAGGTAAGTACCGGAAGCAGCGGTCCGAAGATCTCTTCCTGCATCACCGCGCTTTCCCAATCTACCTGGTCTAAAATGGTCGGCGCAATCTTGAGACGCGCCCGGTCGCTTTCTCCGCCAGACACAATGTGCGCGCCCTCCATAAGTCCCAGCACCCTGTCAAAATGCTTCTCATTAATCATCTTCGGATACTCTTCATTTGCCAGCGCATCCTTGCCGTACATTTTGCGGATGCATTTGCCAATCTGCTTTATTAGCTTGTCCTTAACGCTTCTTTGTACCAATATATAATCGGGCGCTACGCAGGTCTGACCGGAATTTAAGAATTTCCCCCAGACAATCCGCTTCGCAGCCAGCTTAATATCCGCCGTCTCATCCACAATACATGGACTCTTTCCTCCAAGTTCTAAGCTCACTGGAGTTAAATGCGCAGAAGCCTTCTCCATCACATATTTCCCTACGTTTACACTACCGGTAAAGAAAATATAGTCAAATTTCTCATCCAACAGCGCCTGATTGGCCTCCCTGCCGCCCTCTACTACCGCAATGTATTCCTCCGAAAACAATTCCTTTATCATCCCAGCCATCAGCCTGGTGGTTGCCGGCGAATAAGCCGAGGGCTTCACTACCGCGCAATTTCCGGCGCACATAGCGCCAGCTAAAGGGGCAATCGTAAGCTGGAACGGATAGTTCCATGGAGACATAATCAACACTACTCCATAGGGCTCCTGATAGATAAAAGACTTCGACGGAAATTGAGTAATCGGCGTCCTCACCCGCTTGGGCGCAGCCCATTTGCGCAAATGCTTCAGCGTATACTTAATCTCTTCTTTTACAATTCCAATCTCGGTTGCGTAGGCCTCAAAAGGAGATTTATTCAAATCCTGATACAAGGCGTCCATAATCTCCTGCTCGTGCTCGCAAATCCACTGGTACAGCTTCTTAAGCTGTGCGATTCTAAAGTTCACATCCTTGCATTCCCCTTTACCAAAATACGCCCTCTGGGCATGCAGCATGTTCTTATATTCAGCCAAATTCTTCGCCTCCTCAAATCCAATTCATTTCCCCAAAATAATCTTATCTGCAAAATACGTACTTTTCAAGCCGCCGGAATGCTTCTTCTACCCGCACAAGAGGAAGCGCCAGATTCATACGAATGTGACAGGAACCGCCAAACATTCGTCCGTCCTGCCAGAGTACTCCGGCTCTGCAGCCTGCCATCTGTATCTCATCTATCGTCCTGCCATGGTTTTCACACCATTTCGTACAATCCAGAAACAGCATATAGGTTCCCTCCGGTTTTGCAGCCTCTACGCCGTCAAAGCGCTCTCTGATGTAATCGCAGGCAAAATCCACATTCCCCGCAAGCACCTGACACAGCTCGTCCACCCACCGTCCTCCTTCTGTGCTGTAAGCTCCTGTCAGCGCATGCATGGACAATACATTCATATTATTATAATGAGACAGAGACGCTTCCCTTTCTATTCTATCCCGAAGCTTCTTATTATAGATGATATGGTAGCTGCCTATCAGCCCTGCCAGATTGAAAGTCTTAGAAGGCGCATACAGCGCTATGGTCCGGTTCTTGGCGTCCTCGCTGACAGACTGTGTAGGGATATGCCGGTTACCATACAGAATGATATCCGACCAGATTTCATCTGAAATGACTGTCACATCATATTTTTCAAATAACTCCATCGCCCTTTTGATTTCTTCGTAATCCCATACACGTCCGCAGGGATTGTGCGGTGAACAAAAGATTGCTGTGTGAATCTTTTCATTCACAATCTTACGCTCCATATCCGCATAATCCATACGCCACACGCCCCTCTCATCCCGAATCAGCGGCGAGCGTACGATATGATATCCGTTATTGTTCAAAACCTTCGTAAATCCTGTGTAGGTAGGCGAATGTACCAAAACAGACTCACCTTTGGAGCAGCATACGTTCAACGCGCTGACCACGCCGCCCAGCACACCATTCTCATAACCGATACATTCCCTGGTTAACCCCGTCACACCATGTCTGGTTTCCTGCCACCAGATAATGGAATCATAATACGCATCAGAGGGAAGAAAATAACCGAAAGCCGGATGACTCAGTCTCTGGCTGACTGCCTCCTGAATACCAGGAAATACCGGAAAATTCATATCCGCCACCCACATAGGAATCAGCGTAATGTCTTCCATCCATTCAACAGGCTTTCCAAGCGCCTCCTCCGGTGCATCCAGAGCCAGAGCGTCATGCCCCTTCCTCTCAATTATCGACGTAAAATCATATTTCATAGCGCGATTCTCCTTTACAACAAGGGGCTGTTACAAAATAACTCTACATACAATAGATGAATTATCAAACACGCTCCAGAACGTGTCTCAGCCATATATTGTATTTCAGTTATATTTTGCGACAACCCCATTCCATACATCTTATTGACAATGTCTTAATTCCCTTCATAACGGATAACGCTGTCTACCGCATACTTTGCCAGCTTCTCTCGCCCTTTGAGTCCTGCAAGCTCCATAAGGAATACAATCTTCACCACTTCGCCGCCAAGCTGCTCCACCAGCTTCACCGCCGCTTCAATAGTTCCGCCTGTCGCAATCAGGTCGTCAATCAATACCACCTTCTGGCCTGGCTTCACTGCATCTTTGTGCATCTCAATCACTGCGCTTCCGTATTCTAATTCATATTCCATAGATACCGTCTCTCTGGGCAGCTTCCCTTTCTTACGCACCAGCACAAACGGTTTATGCAGGTTATAAGCAACCGGCATTCCAAAGATAAATCCTCTGGACTCCGTACCTGCAATCACATCAAAATCAATACCCTCTAACCGCTTCTGAATCTCATCAATGGCAAGATGGAGTCCGTCCGCATCCTGCAGAACGCTGGTCACGTCCCGGAAAATAATGCCCTCTTCCGGAAAATCCGGAATACTTACTACATATTCTTCAATATTCTTCATCTGTATCCGCTCCTTTGTATCATACTCTGTGTCCCAGTATAGCACAATTCCTGATAAATAGCCATATCTTTACCGCATCGCCTCATTCAGCCAGTAACAATTTAGCTGTCGTCTGCTCCGGCTAAACTGTTACTTCAGCCTCCTTGCCACATGGACTCCGCTGGCCGACGCATGGGACAGGGAATGCGTAACCCCGCTGCAGTCCCCGATTACAAAGAGTCCCTTATGTCTGGTCTCCAGATTCTCATTGATTTCCACTTCCATATTATAGAATTTCACTTCCACACCATAAAGCAGCGTATCATCATTGGCTGTTCCCGGCGCAATCTTGTCCAGCGCATAAATCATCTCGATAATGCCGTCCAGAATCCGCTTCGGCATCACCAGGCTTAAATCTCCAGGCGTAGCCGCCAGCGTAGGATTCACATAACTCTCCGCAATCCTCGCGGGCGTACTTCTCCTTCCCCGAATCAAATCGCCGAACCTCTGCACCATCACACCGCCGCCCAGCATATTGGACAGCCTTGCAATGCTCTCGCCGTAGCCGTTGCTGTCCTTAAAGGGCTCGGAAAAATGCTTGGAAACCAGCAGTGCGAAATTCGTATTCTCCGTATGCTTTTTCGGGTCCTCGTAGCTGTGCCCATTTACCGTTATAATACCATTCGTATTCTCATTTACCACAACGCCCCGGGGATTCATACAGAATGTCCTCACCAAATCCTCGAATTTTGCAGTGCGGTACACAATCTTGCTCTCATAGAGCTCATCTGTCAGATGCGCGAATACCTCCGCCGGAAGCTCCACCCTCACGCCAATATCAACCCGGTTGGATTTGGTCGGAATCTCTAACTCCCTGCACACGCCTTCCATCCACTTGCTTCCGCTTCTTCCTGCAGAAATCACGCAATTCTTACAAGTATAGACAGCGTCTTTTGTATGGACTTCGTATTCTTCCCCGCTTTTGCACACTCTCTCCACAGGAGTCAGAAAATGAAATGTGACTTTCTCTTTTAATTCATGATACAGATTCTCCAGAACAATATAATTAATGTCTGTCCCCAGATGGCGAACCGACGCATCCAGAAGATGCAAATCATTCTGCAAACATGTCTTCTTAATCTCTGTATTGGCGGTAGAATACAACTTCGTCCCTTCCCCGCCATGAGAAATGTTAATAGCGTCCACATATTCCATCAGTGAAATCGCCTCTTTCTTCCCGATATACTCGTGGAGCGTCCCGCCAAACTGGTTGGTAATATTGTATTTTCCGTCTGAAAATGCCCCCGCGCCTCCAAATCCGTTCATAATCCCACAGCTTTTACAGTGGATGCAGGTCTTAACCTTCTTTCCGTCAATGGGACATTTCCTCTTTTCCAGACTGTTACCCGCCTCGAATATTCCAATCTTTAATTCCGGTTTTAATTTTACCAATTCATACGCCGAGAAAATTCCTCCCGGCCCGGCTCCGATAATAATTACATCATAATCCATATCCATAATCCATATCCATAATTCCTTTCCTTCTTTTCATTCCGGTATACCGTATCGGACGAAGTCCGCCAGCCCGGAAGGTATGTGCTAAAGGGTGCCCGGAGGGTATACCTTATGAAACGGCC
>CAOKJI010000145.1 GCA_948468495.1 uncultured Dorea sp.
TCATTATACCAATTGGTGATTGAAGTGTAAAGTCTCGGGCTGAACTGGATTGTTACATAGCGAATACTCTGGTATGAAGAAACGCTTTACACAAAATTTACTTATTGTTATAATAAAATCATCTTAAGAAACAGCGCATTGTATCACCCGCAGACCTATACACGCCAGAAGGAGACCATCATGTCAATATCGCAGGAACACCGTTATTATCTGAAATTAAAAGCATTATACTACTTATATGAAAAGGGCTATACACAGACAGAGATTGCCAAACGTCTCAGCATTTCCCGCGTTACCTTAAGCCGGCTTCTGGAGGAAGCAAAGGCTGAGGGCATGATAAAATTCGAGATTATAGATATCCGGGGCGCCATGAAGATCCTTCAATTGGAAGAACGCATACGCCAGCAATTCGGTCTGGAAGATATCAAGCTGGTAGACTGTCCCAATGCCGACGCTGACAATGTCACGAAAAAGATTGCGTCCGAGGCCGCCGTTTATTTCGAGCAGCTCCTTCACAGTAATATGAAGATTGGATTAACATGGGGCAGGACTTTGAACAACATGATTGAATCCCTGTCTCCGGACAAAACCGTCAAAGACCTGCTGGTCTATACGCTGGTAGGCGGGTCTTCTCAGAGCGTGGATTTCCAGCCGAATATTCTGGCTCAGCATATTATTGATAAATATGACGGCCGGGCGAATATCCTGACCGCGCCCTTTATGTGCCAGAGCGAAGAACTGTGCACCGCAATCAAACAGGAGCCGACCATCTCTTCCATCCTTCTGGCCTCCCACAATCTGGACGTCACGCTGGTGGGGATTGGCGAAGCGCCGGTACGGGACGCCGACCATTTATCGGACTATCCATTTGACACGCCAATGATTAATGAACTGGTGGACGCCCATGCCGCCGGGGACATCTGCGGGAATTTCTTTGATATTCAGGGGAATTTGTGCGAGACCACGCTGAAAAACCGTATTGTCTCCATTGATATCCGGGAGCTGCCGCACCACAAGCGGGTAATCGGAATCGGCGGCGGAGAAAAAAAGATTCAGTCTATTCTGGGCGCTTTGAACGGACATTATCTGCACGTGCTGATTACGGATGTGCAGACGGCGGAGAAAGTGCTGGATTTGGTCTAAGGAGATTAGCTTAAGTGAGTGTAATGAGAAAAGAAAATATCTATACAATCGATGATATCTATGCTTTGCCCGATGGAACGCGCGCAGAACTGGGTGATAGAAATTGTATATCCCGGCAGTCGTAAAATGGATTATTATAAGAAATTATTTCAGTATCGTACCGCAGGAGTCAGAGAGTACTGGGTGGTTGATTCAGACAGGCAAATCATAACCGTTTATAGCTTTGAACAGGATAATATGGAAGAATATCCTTTTGGTACGGAAGTTCCGGTTGGTATATACGAGGGGTTCCGCATAAAAATAGTTTAAAGAAGTATATCCTCCGGGCATTATGGGGCGCCCGGAGGGTATACCTTGCGAAACGGCCGCATGGCCATTAGGGGTGCCCGGAGGGTATACCTTGTAAAACGGCCGCATGGCCATTAGGGGTGCCCGGAGGGTATACCTTGTGAAAATTTCACTATAATCTCAATAAAGCTTCTATCTGAGCGGTTAGCCGCTCTGTTCTCTCTATCTTTTCCAGCCTATGTTCTGCTGCAGTTGACCCCAGCTCCATCTCTGACTTACACACCTGTTTATCGCCTTCCCGCCTGATACGCACCTGCTCTGTTGTCTGCGTCTTATCCAGGCTCACAGCCAGTTCCGTCAGTTTAGCGGCGCTCTCATCCAACGATTCCTCCGCCGTCTTATTCTGCGGCTTCTGGTATGTATGACTTTGCTCCGGCTCATTTTCCG
Source organism: uncultured Dorea sp. (assembly GCA_948468495.1). Next base: position 1,879 of record CAOKJI010000145.1, read on the forward strand.
CCTGCTTCGCTATCTCTGCGGCAATCTGATTATCCAGCTCTTCTAACTGTTTCTCATATTCCTCTAACTGCTCCTGAAGACCGGAAGATACTGTTCCTCTCTCTTCATCCAGCGCCCCTTTCATCAGGGAGTCTTTATTCATCTGCAGCAGTTCCTTCTGACACATCAGATTCGCCAGCAGGTTCGCCGACTTTCCCTGCTGGGAAATAACCGCGCTGTCGCTCCGTATCATTCCTCCGGTTTGGAGCGCAGTCCCGCCCTGTTTCTGATTCATAGCCGGATTCAACACGCCTGCCTGGAAAATCTCTGCCGTCTGTCCTGCATAGATTCGCATGATTCATTCCTCCTTGCTGTTATCTCATTTCATTTATGGTAAACGGCACATTCATCTGTCGTTCACTATAGATATCAGTCAGAAGGCTGCCTCTCTTAATACACCTGTCACAGACGGTCATTTTTCTGTTGCCAAAGGCAGGGGAATCATCACGCTCAATACAAAACAGGAATCAATTTTAATGTCCATCACTCCCCCATATCGTTCAACAACCGACCTCATATTCTGTAAACCAATTCCATGCCCTCTGACGCGCTTTACAGACGCCTCTCTCCCCTCCTGTACAGGAACCGGAGAATCAATAGGGTTCTTAACCTCCAATATCCAGTAATCCCCGCGCATTCCGGCCCTTACCCGTATCCACCCAGGAGTTCGTCCGTCTTCATCGCCCCGCATGCAGGCTTCAATCGCGTTATCCAGCGCATTTGCCAGCAGACAGCAAAGATCAACAGGCGCCATCTGTTCCTCCTTAGGCGCACACATGGAAATGTCCATATCAATCCCTAATCCTTTCGCCTGCTGGTATTTGGGATTCAGCAATGCATCTGCAAAAATCGACCCTGTCTGCACTGCAGATTGTCCCGCTTCCATACGAAGATTCCATTCTTCTAAATATTTGGCCGCCGCTTCCTTCCTGCCTTCTGACAGCAGTTCCGCCAGACACAATCTATGGTTCCTGATATCATGCCGAATCTTCATCATCTGCTCGTATTGCATCGTCACAACTTCCGTATGCCGCTCCATCATCTGAGCCTGCTGACTCTTAAGCCGTCCCTCCAGATTCGCCTCTAATCTGACAATACAGTATACATGAAGTACTACGCCGCAGAATGCTATCAGGCTGCATAGAATTGCCGTAGCAAGCGCCGTCTCCGAAGTCCAGTCGCTGACGCCGCCAAACATTACCGTTAACATAGAAACCGACGCATAGATAAACAGAATCACTGGCATCAGATAGAATGCATCCTGCTTCCCAAAATCCTGCCTGAGTATACAGAGCTTCCGCTGCAATATTTCCATCATCGCAAACTGTACCAGACAGGCCGCAACGCCGACAGCACTGATAACCATGTCGGAGCAGCCCTCCTTTCCCCGCCCAATCGCCAGACCGTCTAATAAAATGAAAAGCATATCAAATACCAGCTCTGCTCCGCAGTACATCCACAGTGTAAAGAAGAACTTCTTTATCACACTTCCATAAAATAACAGCAGATTGAGCAAAAATGCACAGCCGCATAGATAAAAGAGGTTTTCTCTCAGCGTAACAGCCAGAGAAAGCCTCACATTTATTTGCCCATATATTATATTTCCTAAATAAAACCACAGATACGTATATCGGACTTTTGAGCCAAGCATTTTATCCAGAAAACGGTATCTGAGATAGGTATCCAGAAACCCCCATAGAATTGTCCCTGCAGCCGCTAAATTCAAAATATATCCCCGCTTTCCTTCAAATACCGTATAAATGCCAGCTCAAACATCCCACGCCTGCGCTTCGACAACGGAATGCTCTCCTCATTATCCAGCCGGATGTCCTGTTTGTCGTAGCTTATTACACGACTCAGATTCACAATATAGCTCCGGTGGCACTTTAAAAACACATCCGGAAGTACAGACTCCAAATCTTCTAAACTTCTGTAAAATGAAATCGTTTCCCCCGCCGTATGCAGATAAATCTTCCTGTTCTGCACTTCCAGATATCTGATCTCACTGAAAGGAATCCGACGCACCGCCGTCCCCTGTCTGACTGCAATTGACTGTTCCCGCTCTCTTTCCAGTGAGGAGCAGCAGTTCAGAAGTAACTCTTCTAACTTCTTCAGATTAACAGGTTTTACCAGATAATGATATGCCTGTACATCGTATGCCTCGACCGCATAGCGTTCATATGATGTAATAAAGATAATTTTCCCTTCATCTCCCCGTCTGCGCAGCCGTTTCGCCAATTCCATTCCGCTGCAGGGCTCCATAACAATATCAAGCAGCAGGATATCGAATGCCTCTTTGGCCAGAAGCGCAGCCCCATTCACAAACGTCTCTAACCGGCTGGCAATCTGATGCTTATCCAATATTCCTTGAACCATACCTGTTAACCGCTCCAGAAATAGCGGCTCATCTTCACACACTGCAATCCGTATCAAAGTTACCCCCGCCTTCCTCTCTTCTTTTCAAACACGCGCTAGCAACAGACATTACATCGTCATATCCCAAACTCCTTACAAATCCACTCTCCGAATCCACGCTTCCATATCCCGAAACATCTCTTCTTTCTCTGGAATATCCGAGTGCAGCTTCCCAATTGCGTCTCCCATCGCCTGATTATGATACCGAATCCCCTTAAGCGCCTCTGGAATCTCCTGTATCACTTCCGGCTTCAGGGAATCCGAATAAACCGCTACGTCCGCAACCTGTCCGCTGTCCACCTGGAACTGAATATCCACCTGTCCCCAGTCAAACCGTTCAGACACTTCATACTGAAATTCAAATTTTCTTCCGTACACCCAGTCCCAGGAGGAATATTTCTCATATAATTCCTGAACGGCCTGTTTGTCCAGTTCCTCTTCTTTCATAATGTGGCTTGGATATCCATATACTTCCTCAAATGTCTCCTTCAGCGCTGCCTTCAGCCGTTCTATGGTAAGCTCCGGATTATAGCAAATCAGATTCGTCACTCTGGAGCGGACGGATTGGATTCCCTTGGATTCCAGCTTTTTCTTCGATACATTCAAATATTTATTCAGCTCTCCAAGCTTCACATCCACCATAATGGTTCCATGATGATAGCACCGCCCCTTGTGCTCATGAAATGCATTGCCGGAAAACTTCTGTCCCTCCACCAGAATATCATTTCTTCCGGAAGCCTCCGCATGAATCCCAAGCTTCTGCACCGCCTTCAGGATAACCTCAAGCTGCTTTTTCAGATTATAATTCTCCTTGCTGACCAGAAAGGTGAAGTTCAGATTGCCCAAATCATGGAACACCGCGCCGCCGCCGGAAATACGCCTTGCAATCACCGCGCCGTCCTCTTCAATCTTACTAATCTGGCATTCCTTCCATGCATTCTGGTTCTTGCCGATTACAATCGTGTTCTCGTTCTGCCATAGATACAGAATCGCCTCATCTTCCCCACATCTGGAAAACAGATATTCCTCCATAGCCAGATTCTTATGCGGATTCACACCTGTACTCTCGATATACGTTGTCTTCTTAATCATATCAGTCTCCTCTCTCCTGTATCTTCTTTCTTCTATTCACGCCTCTAGTACAGCGTTACATAATTAGCAATGAATAATGTGCTTGATATCTGTGTCAAATGTGCGTCTACAAACCGACGGCGTAGCGGGCTACGTCTAGGATTGGTAGCGTGCATCTGACTCAGATAGCAAGTGCAGAATTCACTGTTAATTACGCAAGGCTGTACTAGAATTACTCCGGCTGATAGCTATCCATATATTCACTCACCGACGCCTCGCAGCTTCGCATCGCCAGTATGGTCTTCTCAAATAATTCGCTCAAATCCCACCCCAGACGCTCTGCTCCTTCTGCAATCACTTCTCTGGAACAGCCGGCGGCAAAACGCTTGTCCTTAAATTTCTTCTTCAGACTCTTCACTTCCATATCCATCACACTCTTTGACGGCCGCA
>CAOKJI010000146.1 GCA_948468495.1 uncultured Dorea sp.
TGCAGCAGGCGTCTCCGCGTATGTTCCTTGCGCTTGGCGTTGCGGGGCTGATTCTTCTTACCGGTACGGACCTTTCCATCGGGCGTATGGTTGGTATGGGTATGACCACTGCGACAATTATCATGCATCAGGGAATCAATACGGGAGGAGTTTTCGGACACATTTTTGATTTTACGACTATGCCTCTTATGGGAAGAGTTGTTCTGTCGCTGGTTGTATGTATCGTTCTGTGTACGTTTTTTACAACGATTGCAGGATTCTTTACCGCAAAGTTTAAGATGCATCCATTTATTTCTACCATGGCAAATATGCTGGTAATCTTCGGACTTGTTACCTATGCAACGAAGGGTGTGTCCTTCGGCGCTATTGAGCCGGTGATTCCAAGTATAATTATTCCGAAAGTAAATGGTTTCCCGACCATTATCCTCTGGGCAGTGGCAGCCATTGCAATTGTCTGGTTCATCTGGAATAAGACAACCTTTGGAAAGAATTTGTATGCGGTAGGCGGTAATCCGGAGGCGGCGGCAGTTTCAGGTATTTCCGTATTTGCCGTAACAGTAGGAGCGTTTGTTCTGGCAGGTATCCTGTATGGATTCGGTTCCTGGCTGGAGTGTGCGAGAATGGTTGGTTCCGGTTCGGCAGCTTATGGACAGGGCTGGGAGATGGATGCGATTGCGGCCTGCGTAGTAGGCGGCGTGTCTTTCACCGGCGGTATCGGTAAGATTTCCGGTGTAGTTGTGGGCGTATTTATCTTTACCGCGCTGACCTACTCTTTGACAATACTGGGTATCGACACCAACCTGCAGTTTGTATTCTCAGGAATTATTATTCTGGTGGCAGTAACCCTTGACTGTCTGAAATATGTTCAGAAGAAATAAACGCATCATAATTTGCAATGGGAACAGATAATACAAGTATGACAGGTCAGCTTGTTTGAACTGTTACATAAAATGATTAAGAGCATAAAAAGAGTCAGACATAGTTCTGGCTCTTTTTACTGCTCTTTGCTATAATATTATCCAGGGGCGTGCTTTAATGTTTGCCCTTTGTGCGGATGGACTTCGTCCGACAAGATTCAGAAATGTAAAATACGGGAGAGGAAGAATGGACAAGTATACGGTGCTTTTGGTAGATGATGAAGAAGAAGTGATTCAGGTCATTATGAAAAAGCTGGACTGGGAGAAACTGGGATTTACAGTGGTGGGGTACGCTTGTAATGGAGTAAAGGCGCTGGAATTAGTAGAAGAGTATCAGCCGGATGTTGTTATGACGGATATTAAGATGCCGTATATGAACGGTATGCAGTTATCCAGCCGGATTAAGACAGAGTTTCCTACAACGAAGATATTGATTTTTACAGGTTTTGATGAATTTGAGTATGCCAAGGAGGCTGTTCATTTAGAGGTGGAAGAATATATTCTGAAACCGGTAAATTCTCTGGAGCTGACTAATGTATTTACGCAGTTAAAGAACAAATTGGATTTGGAGATTCATGAAAAAAGGAACGTAGAGACACTTCAGAAATATTATTTGGAATCGCTGCCGCTTCTTCAGGCAAATTTTTACTCCATGCTGATGGAAGGAAGAATCCGCCAGGAGGAGATGCCGAGATATTTGACAGATTATCAGTTATCCTTTCAGGGGCCGTATTTCTGCTGTATAGTGATACACACATCGTCCAGTCAGGTGCCGGAGGGGATGAATCCCATGCTTTTAGTTACTTCTGTTCAGAAGCAGGCGGAAGAACACTTGGGGGAGAAATGGCAGGCGAAAGCGTTTCCTTATCTTGAAAACATTGTTTTAATAGCGCAGTTGGGGAGTGAGAGTGAGATAACAGAATTGACGGATGACTGCGATAGATTCTGTAAGTATGCCCGCCATATTATCGGTGCGGTGGTTACGATAGGAATCGGTCAGGTGTGTGGGAATGTTGCAGGATTATCCCAATCATACAACAGTGCGAGAGCGGCTGTATCATACAGGGTGATTTATGGTGCGTCAAGGGCAATTAATGTAAAGGAAACGATTCCTCAGGAAGTAAGAGGTCCCAGTTCTGCGGACGACGCCCGATTGTCTTATCTGTTTAAGATGATTCGGCTGGGTTCAGAGGAGGACATTAAGGATGCGGTGGCCGGGTATCTCTATCAGGCGGCGTTTCACGAGAGAACTTTGAAACAGTACCATGTTGATATTATGGAGCTTATCAGCGCTTTGTACCGATTTGCAGTGAATCAGGAAATTGCAACAGAAGTGTTTCCGGAAAATATGAAAGTGCTGTATGCCAGCCTTCTGGATATGGATGGGGCTGCGCTTCAGAAGTGGCTTACGGATATCAGCCTTTCTTTTCACGAAGAATTGCTTGACGCCAGAAATCAATCCACAAGATCTTTTGTCTCAAAAGCAAAGGAATATGTTTATAATAATTATACTGACGAGGCGCTTTCTCTGGATGGAGTGTGTCAGTTTCTGGGCGTATCCAATTCTTACTTTTCTACTGTCTTTAAAAAGAAGACAGGGAATTCCTTTATCGGGTATCTGACTGATTATCGCATGGATCAGGCGTCCCGCTTATTGATTGAAACCAATGATAAAAGCTATATGATAGCAAGGCAGGTAGGATATACAGACCCAAATTATTTCAGTTATGTATTCAAGAGACGGTTTGGCGTATCTCCGTCCAGGTACAGAACGGAACATACCAGAGGGGAAAAAGGCAGTGAAATATAAGTATTTCGTACAGAAGTTTTTGGAGTATTTTAAAAATATTAAGCCGAGAGGAATGCAGTCAACGATTATGCTGGTGTTTTCCGGTATATCGGTTGCGGTTATGATGATTCTGGGAATCATGGTGTATCTGCGGGTTTCAGCGGCGTCCAGAGAAGAGATGATTGGAAGTACGGAAAAACTGATGGAACAAACCGGAGAGAATATGGAAGATTATCTGGTGAGTATGCGTCAGATATCGGATGCTGTTTACTATAATGTGATAAAAGAGAATGATTTTTCAGACCAGGATAATGATATCCAGCAGGGAATGAAACGAATCTATGAGGCGAATAGGAGCAATCTGCGGAGTATTGCGATTTATAATAATTATGGGAGTTTGATGGGGGCAGAACCGGTGGTGCTGCAGAAAGAGGACCCTAATGTAACCAGACAGGATTGGTATAAACAGGCGAAGGCGGAGATGGAGAATATGCATTTTTCTACGCCCCATATTCAGAATCTCTTTGACGATGCATTCCGTTATTACTGGGTGATATCCTTAAGCCGGGCGGTGGAGCTGACGGATAACGGGGTTCCGCAGGTGGGAGTTCTCCTGGTAGATATGGATTATTCCAGTATTTCCCGGATGATGAAACAAATCAATGCAAAGACAAGCGGTCAGTATTATTATCTGTGTGACGGAAGTGGGGAGATTATCTATCACACCAAACAGATGCAGATTAATAAGGGGATTTGCAGTGAAAACAGTAAGAAAGCAGCATCATATAAAGATGGGGTTTACGACGAATTTGCCGGCGGGGAACACCGTAAGGTGATTGTGAATACCATCAGTTATACAGGGTGGAAACTGGTAGGAGTGATTCCCAATTCTGTATTTACCCATGGGATGTTTGATATCCGGTATTTTATCGTGCTGCTTATTCTGCTGATGGCGATGATGCTTGGAGTGGTAAATAGGGTGGTCTCTGTCAGAATAGCCAGTCCTATCTTAAAATTAAATGATTCCGTATTGGAATATGAAACAGGTAAGAAGCCGGAAATCTACATTGGAGGCTCCATGGAAATCCGGCATCTCGGTGATTCCATACAACGCTCTTATGAGCAGATTGATATGCTGATGCACAAAATCGTACTGGAGCAGACAGAACGGAGAAAGAGCGAACTGGAGGCCCTGCAGAGCCAGATTAATCCTCATTTTTTATATAACGCGCTGGATTCCATTACATGGATGATTGAAGGAGAACGCAACGACGAGGCAGTGTTTATGATTTCCCAACTGGCGAAGCTTTTTAGAATCAGCCTCTCCAAAGGGCGCACTGTTATTCCGGTAAGCGACGAACTGCAGCATGTGCAAAGTTATATGTATATTCAGAAGGTCCGGTATAAGAATAGTTTTTCTTTTGTGCTGGATGTGGACCCGGCAGTCTATTCTTTCTGTACCGTTAAATTAATCTTACAGCCTATTCTTGAGAATGCAATCAATTACGGCGTCGGCGGCATGGATGAGGATGACGGTGGAGAGATTAGGGTGACTGGGAGAGAACAGGATGGGAAGGTTCTTCTTTTGGTAGAGGACAATGGACTGGGAATGTCTGAAGATGAGGTGGCGTTTCTTTTAACAGACAATAACCGGATTCATAAGCATGGCTCAGGAGTTGGTCTTGTGAATGTGAACAACCGGATTCAGCTGCTTTTTGGAAAGGAATACGGACTTTCCGTTGCAAGCGAGCCGGATGAAGGAACGGTAGTAACCGTTAGTTTTCCGGCGATTCCCTATACAGAGGAGAATAGGAAGATGCTGGAAGCGGGGCTTCCTTTTGGCGGGGAGACGCTGTCTGATATAGAGAAAAGGATTTGAGAAAAAGTTATTGGGTGAGAAGAGATAAGGAAAGGGAGAGATGAAAAGTAATAAGAGCGTATTTATTCTAACAGAAGTATTTCTGGCGGTAATGGTTATTATAACGGCGATTGCTATGCTTTGGGGTAGAGACGGAGAAAGTCGGGGAAAGGTCTCTGTAATTGTTCAGGATTCAGATGATAACAGATGGGCGGCGTTCAAATACGGGCTAAGGATGGCGGCGCAGGATGAAGAGATAGAACTATTTGTAGTTAGTACAGGAGGAACGCTCACGACGGAAGAAGAAAAGGAAATCGCCGAACATGAAATTATAAATGGAGCAGACGCAGTGATTATGCAGCCCGTTCCTGGAGGTGGGGCGGCGGAGATGTTGGAAAAGCTAGGGAAGAAAATTCCAGTTTTATTAATTGAATACCCGCCGGCCGGGAAAGAACAGTTATCGGACATTCCGATTGTTCAGCCGGATAATTACGCGTTGGGGCAGGAGTTAGCAAAAGAACTATTAAACGACTATAATGGGAAAGTGAAAGGGAAAACTCTGGGGATTGTCTCAGAACATGGAAGTACGGAAGCTGTTGCTAAGAGAAGAGAAGGCGCTGTGTCGGTTTTGGAGGACAAAGGCGTGAAACTGGTTTGGGAAGTTTCTGAGCCGTCGCAGAAGGAAGAGGAGACGGTTCTGGAAAAGAAATCAAAGGTGGATTTTGTAATTGCTCTGGATGACTACAGTCTGGTACTGGCCGGACAAACTGCTGCGGCTAATAATCTGCATGGAGCGCTGGTGTACGGAATCGGGAATTCCATGGAAGCGGTATATTGTCTGGATACGGACTCGGTCCAGTGCTTATTGGTGCCGGATGATTTTGATATGGGGTATCAGAGTGTGGCTGAAGCAGCGGAAGGCTTTGGTTATATTGGAGGAAAAGCAAAGAATCGGACAGTTTCCTTTACAGTAATGCGGAGAGAAAATCTGTTCTCAAAAGAGAATCAGGAAATTCTATTTACCATGAGCCAATAGCGGAAATTTTACAAAAGTGTAATGATATTTATGAAAATGTCCTGAAATGGGATAGGGTGGAGTTGTTATGGAAATGAAAAAAATGTTGGCGGCAGGAATTGTTTGTTGTATGGGAATACAGCTTTTTTGTGCCTGCGGAAAGGAAGAGCCTTATGAGGAAGATAAGGTATA
>CAOKJI010000147.1 GCA_948468495.1 uncultured Dorea sp.
GCTTGCGAAGCTGTATGAGGACGGCGCGGTCGTTCCGGTTCTGACTGCGGTTGGATATGTGGGAGAGCCTGGAGAGAAGGTTCCGGAGAATGGAGATTCTGCAGCAGCAGAAGAAAAGAAGGCGCCAGAGCAGACTCCGGCGGCAGCGTCTCAGCCGAAGGCTGCGGCCAGGGTTCTTTCTAATGGAAATGAAATCCCGGCAACGCTTTATGCGAAGAAGATTGCGTCGGATAACGGAGTGGATTTGGCAGAAGTGATTCCTTCCGGCCGCCATGGCGAGATTCGGGCAATTGATGTAGAGAATGCATTGAATGCACAGCCGAAGGCTACGCCGCTTGCAAGAGCGATGGCCGCGGACTTAGGCATTGACTTAAAGACCGTTGCAGGAAGCGGCTACAGAGGAAAGATTACCAGCGCGGATTTGACGCCGAAAGAAAAGGCAGAGATTGAGGCGGCGGTGAAGGAGATTGAAGCGGTTCTTGAGCGCAGGAAACTGTCCGGAATGCGGAAGGTAATTGCCCAGAGAATGAGCGCGAGCCATACCGAGATTCCGAATGTTACACAGAATATCAAGGTGGATGTAACAGAACTGCTTGCGCTGCGGGCTAAGATTAATCAGGGCAAGGAGAAACCGGATAAGGTATCTGTCAACGATTTGATTATCAAGGCGGTAGGTAAGGCAACCGCAGAGTTTGAGCGGTTCCGTATGACGTTAGAGGGCAATGAATACGTGCTGCACAACCAGATTAACGTAGGTATGGCAGTCGGCATTGACGATGGACTGGTGGTTCCGGTTATTAAGGATGTTGATAAGAAGAGCCTTGTTGAAGTATCTAAGAAAGCAAAGGAACTGGCTAAGAAAGCAAGAGAAGGGAAACTTATGCCGGATGAAATGGGAGACGGGCGCATCACCATTTCCAATATCGGTATGTACGGAACCCACAGCTTTACGCCGATTATCAATCAGCCGGAGGCGTCGATTGTGGGCGTATGCGGCACAGAAGACGAGCTGGCGCTGGTTGACGGAGAAGTAGTGGTACGCAAGAAGATGATGATCTGCGTGACCTTCGACCACAGAATCCTGAACGGTACGGAAGTATGCGAATTTGAGTCTTATTTAAAGAATCTGTTAGAGAACCCAATTAGTATATTGATTTAATGATAGGAAAGATATAAAGAGAAGAAGCGTCTGTAAGCCGGTGCGCAGAGCGCCGGTATGCAGACGCCGGAAGCTCTTTATATGAGGAGGATTAGAATGGCAACAGAATTATATATGCCGAAGAACGGTATGGATATGGAAGAGGGTACCATCGTAAAATGGCTGAAAAATGTCGGCGATAAGATTGAAAAGGATGAGCCATTTATGGAAATTGAAACCGATAAGATTACGATGGAAACGGAATCTCCGGCAGCAGGCGTACTTCTTGCGAAGTTGTATGAGGACGGCGCAGTTGTTCCGGTTCTGACGGCAGTCGGATATATCGGTGAGCCTGGGGAGAAGATTCCAGAGGCAGGCGCACCGGCTGCAGCGGAGGAAACTCCGAAGACAGCAGCGGCTCAGGGATTAGAAAGCTCTAAGTCGGCTCCGGCAGCAAAGGCTGAGAAGAAAGACGGATACGACGTTGCAGTAATCGGTGGTGGTCCGGCGGGATATGTGGCGGCAATCCGGGCGGCGCAGCTTGGCGGAAAGGTCGTGATTTTTGAAAAGGACACTGTTGGCGGGACCTGTCTGAACAGAGGATGTATTCCTACCAAGACCTATCTTAAGACGGCAGAGTATATTCATCATATTGAAGCGGCAGCTTCCAGAGGCATTGTGGTAAATGCAGAGCACAGCGTAGATATGCCGAAGGTAGTCGCATATAAAAATAACGTTGTTAAGACACTGACCGGCGGCGTTGCAGGTCTGTTAAAGAGCAACGGCGTTACTCTGGTAAATGGAGAGGCAGCCCTTGAAACAGCTACAACCGTAGCCTGCGCAGGAAAGAGCTATCAGGCAGACAAGATTATTCTGTGCGGCGGCTCCAAGGCAATCCGTATTCCGATTCCTGGCGTGGAGCACAAGGACGTGATGACCAGCGATGAAATTCTGGATATGGAAATAGTTCCAGAGCGTCTGGGTATCATCGGCGGCGGCGTAATCGGCTGTGAGCTGGCTTCTGCATTCAGCGCATTTGGCAGCAAAGTAACGATTGTAGAGGCAATGGACAGAGTAGTATCCATGCTGGATAAGGACATCTCGGCAGAAGTAGATAAGACTCTGAAACATTCCGGCGTGGACGTAAACTGCGGACGCAAGGTATTAGAGATTAAGGATAACGCAGGACATCCGGTCATTGTGACAGATAACGGTGAATTTGAGTGTGATAAAGTACTTCTTTCTATTGGAAGGGCGGCAGACTTAGGATGCCTTGGCAAGCTGGCGGACCAGATTAAGACAGAGCGGGGCAAGATTGTAGTAGACGATACCATGAAAACGAGCGTAGATAACATCTATGCCTGCGGCGATATCAACGGCCGTATTATGCTGGCGCACTCTGCGTTCAAGATGGGTGAAGTAGCTGCAGAAAATGCAGTGACAGGCAGCGCAGTCAAATGCGATTTGCGCTATGTTCCAAGCTGTCTCTATCTGTCGCCGGAGGCTGCTTCCGTAGGACTTACCGAGGAGAAGGCGAGAGAACTTCATCCGGAGGGAATCCGGATTGGGCGATTCAACATGGCTGCCAACGGAAGAAGCGTGGCTTCCGGAGAGAAGGCCGGCTTTATCAAAGTAATCGCTGACAATAAGTATGGACAAATTCTCGGTGTGCATATGGTAGGCGGAGTTGCCTCTGAAATGATTGCAGAGCCCACCTCCCTGATGCAGATGGAGATTACCGTAAATGAGGTGGCTGAATCCATTATTCATGCGCATCCAAGTTATTCAGAGGCATTTGCAGAAGCCTGTGCGGACTGTTTAGGAATCTGCATTCACCAGCCTCCGAAGAGAAAATAATTTCGACTTTATCAAATTCCTTCTTAAAATGTTTATAGAAAAGAGCGCTTTCTGCCGGGAGGTGGGGAAGCGCTTTTTTCGTTGAAGAAAATTATCTGCTACAGATAAAAAGGATAATGCCTCACAAACGCCGTAAAGGCTCTTGTAATCGGATAATCTAATAATTCTTTCAGCGTTACATAGAATATCGTCCTGTGTAAATCCACTTCCAGCGGAATCAGCACATGATGTTCCGCTTTTAGTGTATGTGCAATAGAATTGGAGGAAAAGTATACGGCAAGCCCCTGTCCTGCAAGCTGCATGCCGATATCAGACTGGCTTGTCTCGCATACGATTCTGGGGACTACAAAATACCGGTCAAATACCTGTTCTAATTCTTTGCGGAAGGCGGAGTCTTTGGAAGGCATAATGATATTCTGCCCTTGGAAATCTTCGATTTTGAGGACGTCCCTTTTGGCGAAGGGATGTGTTTTGCTGACGACAGCTACATAGTAATCATCCTGAAGTTTCTGATAATAAAGGTCTTCTTCTTTCCGAAGAATATTTTCATGACTGATGATAAATGCAGAGTTAATAGAGCGCGCCAGTAGAAGCTTTAAGAGCGCCCGGCTTCCGTCTACAGTGATTTTGTATGTGATTCCCGGATGCTTTTGGTGGAAATCTGTGAGAATCTGAGGGTAATTTAAATATCCGGCAATCCACAACATCCCGACTCGGAGCGTACCGTCCTGCATCCGGCTGAATTTGTCCATTCGGTCGGTGAGCTGCTCGATATTATTTAAGATACGTTCTGCGGCGGCCGCGAAATGTTCTCCCGCTTCAGTCAGGGAAACAGACTTGGAATGGCGGATGAAAAGCGGGATTCCAAGTTCCTGCTCCAGTTTGAGAATCTGCTGCGACAGGGAAGGCTGCGCGATGAATAATTCTCTTGCGGCAGCGGAAAAGTTCTTTTTTTCTGCAACTTTTAATACGTATCGTAGTTGGTGAATCTGCATAAGGAAATCCTTTCAATTCAAATATATTTTAGATAAATTTGTGCAGGTATACAAAAATGTCATGTATTATAGTTTTTTCCTATTGATTGTATAATATATGAATATTTTACAAATAACAAGAGTTTAAATAAAATATTAACAAATATAACATATGATGTGTTACAATTCGCTGGGGATTTGTCCTGCCCGGAAAGCTTTGCAGCAGGAAGCGGGCGAGACAACATTCCAGTGAACTAACTGCTAACGGAGACTAAGAAACTCAGGAAAGCCTTCGTTTCCAAGTCTCCATAAGCAGTGGATTTCACTTCCATTAAAAGCGTCTCTTAATTGCCCTGCTTCCTGCTGCAAAGCTTTCCGGGCAGGCCAAATCCCCAGCGAACTGTAACATGGATTGTAAGGAAGGAGAGAGAAGTTATGGCGAAGAAAGGCACAAAGGAAACATTGGTATTGGTTCTGGCGCTGATTGTTATTATCGGGGCAAGATTCATACCGGGTATGGGAGGATTGTCCGCTGATGCGGTGGCGGTTCTTGGAGTATTTTTTGGTTCTCTGATTATGTGGATTGGTTTGTCCATTGACTGGCCCAGCATGATTACTTTGCTGGCTCTGGGGTTTATCCCGGTTTTTGGATTTGGGGGAACCTTTTCCGGGGCGTTTGGCAATACGACGGTTGCATTTTTGATTTTTACGTTTGCGCTGGTGTATCCGCTGGCTAAGACGAATTTTGTGCGGAGATGTACGATTTCATTTATTACCAATGGAATTGCGAGGAAGGGGCCCTGGTATTTTGTATGTTTCCTGTTTGCGGCGGTGACATTTATGGGATTATTCATTTCGCCGTCTGTATTGTTTGTGGCGTTTATGCCCTTTTTGGAAGATATTTTTCAGGTGCTTGAGGTGAAGAAGGGCGGAAAGGCCGGCAACATGATTATGATGGGAACGGCTTTTTGTATTAGTTTATCCTCTGGCATGACGGCGATTGGCCATGTGTGGCCGACGATGGCAATCGGCTATTATACCGCGGCTACCGGGAATGATGTAAATCAGTTCCAGTATATGGCGATGGGGATTCCGGCGGGTATCCTTCTGATTGTTCTGTTGATTCTGGTGTTCAAATTCATTTACAGGCCGGATGATATCACAGATATTCAGCCGGAGAAGGCAATGAGCCTGCGGGGGACTGTCCCGGCGGCGGATTTCCGGGAGAAGATTATTCTGGGCGTTATGTTCCTGACTGTATTCTTATGGGTGGGACCGAGTCTGATTAAAGGAGCGCTTCCGGATGTGTATGCCATGGTAAATGGCTGGTCTACGGCCATGCCTCCTCTTCTTGGCTGTGTAATTTTGTTCGTGGTACAGGTAGACGGCGAACGCATCCTGAATTTTAAAGAAGTAACCAGCAAGGGGATTCTCTGGGGGAGCATCCTGATGACGGCGGCGGCTACTCAGCTTGGCTCCTGCCTGACCAATGAGGAAGTGGGAATCAGCGCATGGCTGACCGGAACATTAGAACCGCTGACAGGAAGTCTGCCAGTGATAGGAATGATTCTGTTCTTCATGACCTGGGCGGTCGTTGAGACTAATTTTTCTTCCAATATTGTCACCACAACGGTTGTCAGCGCCGTTACGTTATCCGTATTAACAGCGCTTCCGGAGGGCTCTGTCAATGTGGCGGCAGTGGTATGTATGGTGGGCTTTGCAGCAGGCGTATGTAACATGACTCCGGCAGGGCAGAGTACCGTCAATACGGTAGCGATTGGTTCCGGATGGA
>CAOKJI010000148.1 GCA_948468495.1 uncultured Dorea sp.
CTCCCTAAATCCAAAATATTCAACCGTTTCAACCCGATAAAATGCGCAGACGTAACTGTGGTTATATTTCACACGCCGCCAGCACTGGCCTGCAAACTGTGAAAAACAACAAAAGAAGCTACCGCATAAATTACGATAGCTTCCTGTCTTTAAATCAAATCTTAAATATAGAACCTCTGCTACAATGTATTAAATTCCACCATTGCCAGAAACTGTTTCAATTTCTGATTATCCGGATTCTCAAAAATCTCGCTGCAGGTGCCGTCTGCTTCAATGATTCCGCTGTCCAGAAAAGCGACTCTGGTTGCAAAATGTCTGACTGCATGAATCTGATGTGTGACAATCAGCATGGTCTGTCCCTCTGTGGCAAGGTCTTTGATGGTACGGAATACCTCATGAGCCAGTTCCGGGTCTAAGGAGGAGGTAGGCTCGTCAAATACCAGAATCTCCGGATTCATAGCCAGCGCTCTGGCAATAGCAAGCCTTTGTTTCTGGCCGCCCGACATGGTTGACGGATACTGGCCGGCCGCTTCCGACAGACGAACCTTTTTAAGAAGTTCCTGCGATTTCTCTTTCGCTGCATTTTTATCCATTTTTTTAACTGTGCGCAAGGGTTTTATAATATTCTCTTCCACCGTATAATGGGGAAATAAATTAAAGCTCTGAAATACCATTCCAATGGAATCTACAACACGATTTCTGTCGACAATCTCTTCTCCCTTTAAGAAAATCTTCCCGGACTGAATATCCTCCAACCCTGCCAGACAGCGGACCATCGTACTTTTTCCTGAGCCGCTGGAGCCGATAATTGCAACGATATCTCCCTTCTCAACCTCCAGATTAATCCCATTCAATACCACATTTTCCCCAAAGGATTTCTTTACATCCCGCATTTCTATTAAAGCTGCCATTTCGAAGCCCTCCTTTCCAGCCATTTCGCCAGAAAAGTCAGAAAATATGTCAGACAAAAATAAATCACGCCAAGCAAAATATATATTTCAAAAGGATGATATGTTTTTGCATAGACCTGGTTCCCTAATTTGGTAAGTTCAATTACCGGCAATACCGACACAATGGACGTTTCTTTGATAATCGAGGAAAATCCATTCATAAAAGAGGGAATCGCCACACGCATCGCCTGGGGCAGAACAATATGTATGTTCGTCTGCATAGGCGTATAGCCCAGCATATGCGCCGCTTCATACTGCCCCTTATCTACCGCAAGAATGGACGCCCTGATATTCTCGGAAAGATAGGAACCGCTATTCAGTCCCATTGTCAGAATAGCCGCCATAACCGGCTCCATCCTGACGCCGGCGGAAGGCAGTCCGTAATAAACAAAAAACAACTGCACCAAAAGAGGCGTTCCCCTGAATACCTCCACATAAAAGCTCAGTAAGAATCCAAGCGCTTTCGGCAGCTTTCTGCTCCGAAGAGTCCCCACAACAACTGCTATCACAAGAGCCAGTATAAATCCTGCCATCCCAATTTCCAGTGTAATTCTCAACGCTTCTGGAAGCAGTCCCGCATACGGAAGCAAAGGTGAAAAATCCAAACTGTTCATCTCTCTACCTACCTAATAACAGCTTAAGAAAACCATTTCTCTACAATCTCATCGTATTTGCCGTTATCTTTCAATTGTTCCAGCGCATCATCAAACGCATCCCGGAATGAATCTCTTCCGCTGCCAATCACGCCCGCTACATTAATAGAATTAATCGGCTCTTCGCATATATGGATTCCGTCGTCATCCGTTACCTTTTCTTTTGCCCAGGTCTCTTCTACTACCTGTGCGTCAATATTTCCGTTCTGCAAATCCGCAAAAGCCTCAGAATGTCTGTTATATGGAGCGGAATTTACCTTAATTCCCTCTTCTTCCAGGCTGTTAACAGCATACTCGGAGGTACTTCCGGAGTGACTTCCGACGGTCTTGCCTTCTAAGTCCTTTTTAGACTGAATACTATCGTCTTTTGATAAGATAACTTCAGCCACAGAATAATAATTCTCTGTTACATTCAGGGTCTTGTCAGCCTCATCCGCCTCTTCCGGAGACATACCCGACATAATAATATCAAAATCATCGTTCATCAGGCCGGCAATCAGTCCCTCGTACGGCGTATTGACAAACTCAACTTCCACTCCTAAGATTTCTCCGATTGCATTTGCAAGATCCGCATCAAACCCTTCTATCTCACCGGAGGAATTAATTGTCTCAAAGGGCGGATACTCTGGACACATGCCCACTGTCATAACACCCTTTTTCTGAATGTCCGCAAGAGACGTATCCTCTCCGCCTGCTTCTGCCTCTGTCTCTGTTCCCGAATTTTCCTCCTTCGGCGTCTCCTCTCCCTTGCCGCATCCTGCCATAAGGCCCGCCGCCATTACTACGCCAAGCAATACGGCTACTACTTTCTTCTTCATACTCTGTTCTCCTTTTCGTATATTTCTATGTTTAGGAAGAAATGCTCTAAACATAACAGTTCAGCCTTTGGCAGTACTGTTACAAATTCTCTTCATCAATTGCCGTAAATGGAATATTGATGTTTCTATTCTTCAACATTTCTTTCAAAACATCCATCATAACGCCTGCTTCCTGTACCATTCTGCAGGTTGCCCCCTTCTCCATCGTGTGATACTGCTCTCCGATTTCGCCGGACCATGCGCCGACACATGTCCGGTTAACGCCGCAGGTAGGGCTGCCGTCCACGCCAATCACCGCCGCCACCTGATATCCGCTCGCAAGATAATCTTCTATCTGGAAGACTACCGGCCGCAGCAGTTCCTCGCACCGGCTGCGGAAATGTGGATGATTCAATTGATTTTTCACCTGTCCCCAGCGATTGATTCCGCACATATCCAGTTCCACACAGGGAAGCTGAATCATGCCATAATCCTGCTCAATCAGATGATAAATAATCTTCTTCGCACATCCCCTATCCAATGCCAGCCCCTCCACCTTTGCATTCATATTCAACAGACAATGCGAAATCACAACCATCTTTTTACTGCGCTCCATACTCTGCCTCCACACTCATACATTGATTTATTTTATCAAAAATATCAGATTGAGTAAAATTGATATATTCAATAAACGCACGATACTTATAGATGTATTATATATATCATGGCGCCATTCCCGGCACGCCTGCTTACCTGTGCGGTTGGGGGGCCTGCCGGAAACAGCACAGGTAGAATTCGTTTCGTGAATGGGATTTGCTCATAACTGTTTTCTCACTTTACTTTCCCGGAAGTATCCCCTATAATAATACCGGAGAAAGAATCCGCTTTTATTACAAATCACGCAAGACTTTGCCTCTGCGCTTAATGCAAAGCCTGTCAGAAAACAAAGAAGGGAGTTTACACGATTATGGAAAATCAAAAACAGCGCGTATACGACGCACTGAATAAACTTGGAATCAAATATGAAGTTGTAGAACACGAACCGGTTCACACAATGGAAGATATGGACAGACTTGGTCTTCCCGAGAAAGGGACGCTGTGCAAGAATCTGTTCCTGCGGGATGCGAAAGGCAAGCGCCACTTTCTGGTAACCGCCGATGAAAAGACGAAGATTGATCTGAAAAGCCTGGGACGCGCCTTAGGCGCAGGCACCTTAAGCTTTGCCTCGGAAGACCGTCTGGAAAAGTATCTGGGACTGAAACAGGGAAGCGTATCCCCCTTCGGCTTAATGAACGATACAGACCACGCGGTTGAGTTCTTCATTGACAAGAGCTTAAGCCGCTGCAAGAGCCTTGGTATTCATCCTCTGGAGAATACCGCAACCGTATTTCTTTCTTTCAAAGATTTGGATAAATTCCTGTGGGACTTAGATGTGGACGTCATCAAAGTAAAGCTTTAATCTGATCTCTCGCGCCCGTTAAGCTGCCCTGAACCATTTCCGGTTTACCGCCTCCGCGGGCGCCGCACTTTTCTTTTAATCTCTGATTCATAAGACGCACATCCTCTGTTCTGCTTCCGATTACATAGCGGTATCCCGTCTCTTCTTTTCCTGCAAAAACCGCGCATACTTTTGCGCCCCGCTCTAACAGCAGATTCATATATTCTCTTGCTTCCTCACCGGACAGTTCTTCATCAAATACCGTAACCACATCTTCTGACACATCTGTCTCTTCTGCCTTCCTTCTCATAATCTGCCTCCGCAGAGCAGCAATTTCACCCTTCTGCCGGATACTCTCCTGCTTTAGATGCTCCACTGCATCCACAAGCTTCTCCTCCTGCTCGCACAGAATATTCCCAATCGTTCTGGCATGCTCCTGCTTCTTATGATAATCCGTAAGCGCACGGATTCCGCTCAGCATATTAATACGTTCGCCGCCCTTGTAATTCGTCATATCCACCAGTTTAATCAGCCCAATCTGCCCGGTGGAAGATACATGGGGCGCGCAGCAGGCGCACACGTCAACTCCCGGAATCTCAACAATCCGCACCTGGCCGTCAATCTCTATCTTACTCCGGTATTCCATCTGCGCCAGGGCTTCCTGATTCGGATACTTTACATGAACCGGAATATCCGCAAAAACCGCCTGATTTGCCTCCACTTCAATCTCTCTTAACTGCTCTTTCGTAATCGGCCCGTTAAAATCCATGGTACAGTAATCAGCCCCCAGATGAAATCCCACATTCTCATATCCGAACCGCCTATGGATAATTCCTGATACAATGTGCTCGGCGCTATGCTGCTGCATCCGCTCAAACCTGGTATCCCAGTCTAATTTCCCCTGTACTTTTTTTCCGATATCCAGAGGTTCTTCCATATAATGAAAAACTCTCCCATCCTTTTCTCTGGTATCCGTTACCCGGATTCCGTCAATCCAGCCAATGTCTCCGTACTGTCCGCCGCCCTCAGGAAAAAAGGCAGTTCTGTCAAGAACTGCCGCATAGCCGTTTTTCTTAAGCTCACAGGACAATACTGTCGCGTCAAATTCTCTGATTTTCGTATCATCGTAAAATAATTTTACAGTATCTTCCATTGATTTCTTCCCCTTTTCTCCTGCTGACATCACATTCGTTACTGTCCACTCCGCTTACAGTAACTTACATTCTTTCCGGCGCGTCAAAGCCCAGCGTATCAATACAGGACTCCAACACGTTCCTCGTAATCAGAAGAAGCGCTATATAACTCTTCTGCTTTTCCTTATCTTCCTCTGCCAGTATCTTTGTCTCGTGATAAAACCGGTTAAATGCATTGGCAAGATCATAAATATAAGCGCAGATTTTGTGAGGCGCAGTCTCCGCGAACGCTGTCTCCATCACCATGTTGTATTTACACGCTTCTAACATCAGAGCTTTCTCACTGTCTGTACAGGCTCCCATACACCGAAGCCCTTCCAGAGAGTTCCTCTGTCCCTGGTATTTGTTTAAGATGGACTTAATCCGCACAATTGTATACAGAATATAAGGCCCTGTGTTTCCTTCAAAGGATGTGAACCTGTCCACGTCAAAGACATAATCCTTCCCAGCCTGATTAGACAGATCCCCATACTTAATCGCCGCAAGGCCAATCATCTTAGAGGTATTGCCAGCCTCTTCCTCATCCACCATCCGGTTTTCCGCCATCTTTTTATACATCTCGTCGTTAATCTCTGCAATCAGATTCTCTAAACGCATCACGCCGCCCTCTCTGGTCTTAAAGGGCTTGCCGTCCTTCCCGTTCATCGTACCGAAGCCTAAGAATCTTAATTCGGTATCTTCCCCTACGATTCCCGTCTTCTTTGCCGCCCGGAATACCTG
>CAOKJI010000149.1 GCA_948468495.1 uncultured Dorea sp.
GGCTGATTTCATAATACAGCATTTCCTCCATCCCGCTTTCATGCATAAGCAAAAGTATCTCCCGATACCTATACCAAAAACCAAAGAAATCCTGGGAAATCTGACGAATATCATAACACGCAAGAACCGGAACCAAGGTGCAGTACTCGTCGCAAAGCTTATGAAGAAATCTGCGCAATACTTCATCCTTTTCCCGATACAGCCGATAAAATGTTCTTCTCGATATATCTGCCCGTTTCGCGATCTCTGAAACAGTTATTCCGGCATAGCTTTTCTCCCGCATCAGTTCAAATAAGGCTTCCTCTATCATATTTGCGGATTGTTCCCGCTGCTTTTGATGTCCGTTCATCCCTCTTTCCCTCCAAAAAGTGGCCCAAAAGTTATCGTTCAAGGATATCTCGCCTGCTTCCAACGCCAAAACTTTCCGGGCAGGCCAGATATCCTGTGAACAGTAAGCACAAAATTCAATTTTTGTAGCACATTGTCTCCATACCTTGTTTTTTGTATATAACCAGTATATGATAATACGAGAAATGACACAAGTGTAACATTTTTATTTTTAGGAGGCTGTTATGAATCATACAGTAGTTATCTACGAATCAAAATACGGTTCAACCAGACGTTATGCAGAATGGATTGGCAAGGCGCTGTCCTGCCCGGTTTTTACAAGAAAGCAATTCCCTTCCCGAACTATCCCCCATTACGATACCATCATCTACGGCGGCGGGCTCTATGCAGGCGACGTAAGTGGAATCAAATTCATCACTCAGAACTGGCATTCCCTCTCAGAGCGGACTGTGATTCTCTTCACCTGCGGTCTGGCTGACCCGGAAAATCCTGAGAATCTATCCCATATACGGGATTCCCTGTCTAAGACCCTGCCGGAAGAAATCCTGACGCATCTTCACCTGTTTCATCTGCGTGGAGGACTTGATTATCCCCGCTTAAGCTTCCTGCACAAATCCATGATGTCCATGCTCCGAAAAATGCTGTCAAAGAAAGACCCCTGCATGTTAACCGAAGAGGACAGACAGCTTTTGAAGCTCTTAGAAACCCAGGAAGAATCTGTGGACTTTACTGACCAGAACACCATCCAGACGCTGGTTAACTACTGCCGGTCTCTTTAACTGTACCGTTATTTATGCAATGGTGTGACGTCCGGCAACGTATCCTGATACAATACACGCCGCGAACTCTGCCGCCGGAACTGCCAGCCACACCCCGGTAATTCCCAGGAGTTTGGGGAGAATCAGGATTGCCGCCGCAAGCAGCACGAACGTTCTCACAAATGACAGAAACGCCGATACTCTTCCATTAGACAATGCCGTAAACATAGAAGAGACAAACAGATTAAATCCGCTGAAGAGAAAACCAAATGAAACGATTCGGATTCCCTCTGCCGCAAGCAAATACACCGCTCCATCTCCCCCGGCAAATATCCTTACCATCGCCGGACCGCCGAAGAACGAAATCAGAAACACACAGCCGGAAGCCGCCGCAATAAACCGGACGCAAGACCCTATGATTCTTGTTTGCCGCCTGAAATCGCCGCTTCCATAAGCGTACCCGATGACAGGCGCAGTTCCCATAGAGAAGCCAATATAAATCGTATGAAAAAGAAACTGAGAATAATTCAGAATTGTAATCGCTGCAACCCCATTCTCTCCCGCCAGCCGAAAGCCTGACAGATTAAACAGCAGCGTGGTCACAGCGCCCGACAACTGTCCCACCATCTCCGAGCTGCCATTTACACAGCTCTCTGCCAGAACTCGGATTCGCATCCGGGGTCTGACGAAATATAGCGTCCCCCTTCTATGCGCTCCAAAAAAGAGGATTCCCGCAGCCGTCACAAAAGCCGCTCCGATTCCGGTTCCCAAAGCCGCCCCGCGAATCCCCAAACCCAAAACTACAATAAACATATAATCCAGAATGATATTCAAAATTCCAGCGCCAATTGCCAGACCGGAGCCCAGTCCCGGACGCCCCGCCGTTACAAATAAATTTGCAAAAATAGTCTGTAGCATATAGGCTGGAAGAAAAAATAGCAAAACGGTTAAATATTCTTTGGCAAATACAAACAATCTGCCTTCCGCTCCCAGAAATAAAAGCGCCTCTTTCAGCCAGATTCTTATGACAATTGCCATCGCCATCCCCACCGCCATGCCAGTAATACCAATCAGGGTAAATTCTTCTTTTGCCTGCCTGTTCCTTCCCTCTCCCATACTTCTTGCAATCACAGCATTCCCGCCGGCCGCAAACATCGTTCCCACTCCCACAGTCAGACTGATAACAGGCGTAACAACATTGATAGCCCCAAGGGCGTCCGTACTGACAAACCAGGATACAAAAAACGTATCCACAAACGTATACATCCCCTGGAAAACCATCATAATCATTGTCGGCAGAGCAAACGTCACCAGTTCTATTCCGCGAAAATCTCCTGCAAGCCTATTCACTTTTTGTTCCATCCCCATCCCCCCTCTATATCCGAAGAACGCACAAAACGCTGGGTTGGATAACCAAATTCCATCAAAAGCTCTCCCGGTGCAAATCCAAGTTCCTGAAAACACTTCCGGTAACCGGTATCCGCCCTGTCCCTCTCCCGGTACGTTGTAACACTCACATTGCGCCCCGGCAGAATATCCTCCGTCAGTTTATCCAGAAATAATTTCGCCACGTTACGTTTGCGAAGCTGAGGATGAATCCCCAGAAAATCAATGCTTACCGTCTCATATCCATAGCGCCCGATACCGCATACTCCTGCCGCCATATCATTTACTTTCAGAATCAGCGCCTGTTTCTCCCCGATGTACTCTCTCAGTTTCTGGAGGTATATATCCTCTCTCAGATGCGGATAGCCGTCAACCGCAAGTCTCACTAATTCCATCCAGCTGGGAATATCCCCCTCTTTAGCAAAGCGGATATCTGCTTTTGCAGGTTCCCCGTCTGTCAAATCTTTCTCCAAAGACAACCGTAATTGCAGCGGATAGAACTCACCCAGCTCACGAAATTTAGCCGGCGGCAGCTTATACATAGATTTAAAAGCTGTTGTAAACGCCTGCTGGCTTTCATATCCGCAGCTTAAAGCGATTTCCAGAATTGATTTTTCCGAAAAGACCAAAAACTTTGCCGCTTCCGTTATCTGTCTGCGAATCGCATAATCATGGAGTGGCATTCCTGTAATTTCCGTAAACATTCTGTGCAGATGATATTTTGAATAATGCATCGCTCCCGCCACTTCGTCCAGCTCCACTTTTCCTTCCAGATGCATTTCAATATAAGCGATTGTTTCTTCAATCACATCTATGTCCTGCAAACACATTGTCACATTCCTCCTTCCAGAAAAATCATAACACAATCATTGACAGAAGACTTTACGATTCTTGCGGTATCTGATTTATTTAAAATCTTTAAATACATTTTTTGTACCAACGGCAATCAACAGCGAAACCCCTCCGGCAAATAATATAACTCCGGCCTCCCATCCCCTGCATACCTCAAACATTACGCCGTAAAACGCGTTGCCCAGAGGCTGCGCACACATAGCAACCGTAAGAATCACTGCAATTACCTTTCCTATCAGGCGCTGCGGAGTCTCTGCCTGTACAAAAGACATCATCTGTACCGTAAACATCGTAGAACATACCATAATAATAAAGCAGCATACCGTCATTATGATATAATTTATCAGACCAGACGTTAGAAACAAAGAGGCTATTCCCATAGGGAACACAGAAACCGCACAAGTTATTACCAGATTTCCTGCTTTTCTAATCTTTAATCTGCCCGCAAAAATTCCGGCACAGATTCCGCCTGTCAGTCCGCCCGCCGCCATCGCTCCCTGCGCAAATCCATATAATTTACTAGCTTGCAGCATTCCCAAATCAAATACCTCTGTTATCATGTACGGCATCCCAACAATAAGCATTGCCGATAAAAACAGATTAATCCCACAGATGATAAACAGCGCTTTTCCAATTGCAGGCTTCTCTCTTTGTATAAACCGAAAGCTGTCTCTGAAATCCCGGACCGCCATATCCCATATACTCCCATCTATCGTCTGCTTCTCAAATGGAATTTTAATAAAAATCTCCATAACCGCAGACAATACAAAACATACCATACAAACATATAATACAGGCTTCAGTCCATATGTACTATACAGAATACCTCCAAGCACCGGCCCAAGCAGCGCTGAAAAGGAGCTGATTGTATTAATCATAGAATTTGCCGCCATAAAATTCTCTTTTCCGGTCAGAGCGGGGATACTGGCCTGCACAGAAGGCTGATAGGCCCCTGCAATACCAAACAGCAGCATCATCGTAACCGTCGTCAATAAAACTAAATTCACCTCGTCCATAAGTATGGAAAATACAAGTATCACCACCGCCGTAAAGAAATCCAGTATCACCATAATATTTCTCTTATTAACCCGGTCCGCAACCATACCGCCCACAGGCGACAGCAAAATCGCAGGAATAAACGCGCAGGCTGTTACGGTTCCATATAACGCCGAGGAACCCGTCTGGTTCAGCAAATACAGCGGCAGCGCAAACCGGATAGCCGCATTCCCAAACAGCGAAATAATCTGACCAATCACAACGAGTGTAAAATCCTTTGTAAATAATTTCTGATTCATGTTCTCCTCCTTTTTAATACCGCATGTCGGTATGTATAAAACCGGGAAAAATTCCACCTTGCGACGCAGAGCTGTCTGCCGAAAACAACGCGCCTTGTTATACAACGCTGGGCAACACTCCAGTGAACTAACCGCTAACTTCGGCTAGAATGCGCAGGAATGCCTGCGCATCCAAGTCTCCGTAAGCAGTGGATTTCACTTCCGTTAATAGCGCCCTCTTCTGCGTTGTATAACAAGGCGCGCTGTTTTCGGCAGGCAGTTCTGAGCCGCACAAGTGGAAAAATTGCACTTTCACACAATCTTCATACTGTTCACAGTAACTTATTTCTTTTTCTGATAAATAGCAGCCAGTTCCCGTATCCTGTCCGCCATCTCCCCGTCTATAATATCCAGTCCAAATCCCTGCATCATCTGCTTAAACACCATAACCTTACCATACAGCTTTTCTTCTGTATCGCCAAACGTCATAGGATTCATCCAGACATTTGCGACAAGTATGATGATTTCCGCCAGCTGTTCGGGATAATCCGTCTTTACCGAGCCGTCTGCAATTCCCTGCTCAATAATCGGCTGAATATAATTCGGAGCCACTTTCTTTATCGTATCATTCAGAAGACTGCTGAAAAGCTTCGGATTATTGTGAAAATTCGGAGCCGCGGAAAAAATCTCATCCTGCACCGGCCGGTTAATCGACTCCTTAAAAATCTTCTTCAGCTTCTCTTTTCCATTCAAATCCGCGCTGTCCCGAATCTTCGCCAGCAGTTGATTGGACTCGTAAGTCATCCGGTCCACAACCGCTTCCAGAATATCCTCCTTAGACTTGAAATGATGATAAATCGCTCCCTTGCTCAGCCCCCCCAGACGGTCGATGATATCCTGAATCGACGTGTGTTCGTACCCCTTCTCAATAAACCGGCGGTAAGCCACGTCCAAAATCAGCTCAATCGTCTCCTCCGGATACTTATTTCTTGCCATCCCAACTGTACCTCCATACCGACTAACGGTATGTTATCATATTCTTTCCTTATTGTCAATGTAGTTTCCGGACGCAGATTGAAGGAGGAGCATATCACGAAGCAGACAGAGTAACAGTCCGAATGCCA
>CAOKJI010000150.1 GCA_948468495.1 uncultured Dorea sp.
TTTATTTCCCTATAATCGTCCAGCAAAGCTAATTTCGACAGATACACCCGCAGCTTTGTAAAATGTTCCTGCAGTCTTATCGTGTTCGGAAAATGGATTCTGACAACAGAAAGAAACTCTCCTTCCGTATTCCAAAGCTTGCTGTCTGTCTGCTGCACGTCATTTGGAAATTCCGAATCAATTAAATAGATAACATGATGATATGCTTTCTCTGAATCCCTCTTATAAGTTATTTCATTAAATTTACTAATATCCTCCAGAGTCATAGAAGTCTGCCCGCTGCATTCCATCTCATCCATATGCCCCAGCGTTACCCACCAATCATTGTTGCTATGTCCCACATGTTCAAAACATTTCCGAAATGTCAAAGCCCGTACTAACATTCTAATTCACCTCCGGACATACCTGTTTCCAGGCAATTTCTGCTAATTTCCTATTATTGTCATTCTCTCCAAAAATAGAAACTGTCATCTGTACAAAAATCATCTTTAAAGAACTTTGAGGAACATCCTCTGTAAATATATGTCTAGGCAGACTATAATACTGTCCCAAAAACAGAAACCATTCCAGGCAGCAAAGCAG
This sequence comes from uncultured Dorea sp., assembly GCA_948468495.1. The sequence continues at coordinate 583 of CAOKJI010000150.1, forward strand.
CACTCTCATTTGAGTACCAAAGAATTTATAGTACTCATTATCATTTTGAGCAAAATACATCGCTCTGTTCATACACTCTTCCAGATGTTCCGGCCTCTCCCCCGCTTTAAAATACTGAAACCGAAAATACCCGCCGCAAAGCAGATTTAGTGTCATTTCTTCTTTATCTTTTAATTGTCTACATATACTTTTTAAGATTTTTTCCTCGAAAATCACTCGTTCCATTTCCGGAACCTTATCCTCAATTTCCCGAAAAACAGCAGAAACAGACTCTATGCATTCCAAAACAAAATCACTTTCTTTCCTACAGCCACACAGCCAGCCCACTATTTTACTACACAGCATATCGCAATATCCTTTATGATAAAGAGTATCCGCATCTCTCAAATGTTGCACCATTTTATGAAGTACTGTCTGGTCTTCAGATTTTTCGTTCTTCCAAAGTTCCAGAGCCAGCTTTTTCCGCTGTTCACTGTTCATTGCAATTTGAATACAAATCAACATCTGGGGAACACACCCCCAAACTACTGTAAAGAACGCCCACAGTGCTGCTTCTTTGGCACCGCACTTCGCCATCAATACACATAAAGCTGTAGAACCAAAATGCACCACAACACTGCCGGCATATCCCGGACCATATTTATAACGCACCATTTCACTCTGACTTTTTCCCAAAGTAATTTTATCCCGTTCACTGTAAATCCACCCCAGGAAGACGCTCCCTACACCTACAATCCCCATTACAGCAATAAGCGCTTCTAATGAACCTCTCTTCACTACGTCCCATAAACATCCATAGCCAAATATCATGTCCCGTCCGGAAAAAAACCAAAAAACACTGATAAAAAGCGCTATAAGCAGTAATGCAAACTGACCCGGAAACAATATATGTATTTTGATTTTTTCATTATCCCGCGGCTCTGGTTTTGTCATAGCGCATATACAGCATGTTAACGTTATAAATATCGTAATAATAATACCCAATTTTTCCTCTCCTGTAAAAATAAAAACAAAAGAAAAAACTACTGTTCAATTCCAGAGCAGATATTCATAACTGAACTAACAGCGCCATTTTCACTGTCATCTGCCAAATTAGACTTCCTATACATGGTCAATGCTATCTCTCAGGAAATCCGCTTTACAAATTGACAGTGTATAAGCACTGTTAGTTCAAAAATAAATATACAAGTACACTAGAATGACCAGTAGTTATATAACAACTTTTACTTAGTATTCTTTTTTACATCCACAGTCTGATACTGGCTGCTGACGATTTTTCCCAAATCGCTTTCTCTTGAATACAAAGAAGCATTTGCGCAATAAGTGCGTACTTTATCAGTCATAGGAATCCTATCTGCCTGCTGGTACCTTACTCCATCCTTTCTTCCTGCTGCCTTTACAAAACGCTCCATTACCATATTAACTCCTCCTCCTTCATAGGAGTTTATACATCTATATAATTTTTATGCAGATAATAAACTGTTTGTGTGGATAAACTACCAATTACTTAATATTCGTTGTACTAGAGCGTGTTTGAAAATCGTAATTTATCCTGAATTAATAAGTTACAGAGCCTATTGATTAATTGCTGCCTGAGCCGCCGCCAATCGTGCAATCGGTACGCGGAACGGTGAGCAGGATACATAATTCAGCCCAATCTTATGGCAGAACTCCACGGAGCTTGGATCTCCGCCGTGCTCGCCGCAGATACCCACATGGATATTCGGATTTGTAGAACGGCCCCAGCGGGTAGCATTCGAGATGAGACGGCCCACTCCATGCTGATCCAGCTTAGCAAAAGGAACATTCTCATAAATCTTCCTGTCATAGTAAGCATCCAGGAACTTGCCTGCATCATCCCGGCTGAATCCAAAGGTCATCTGAGTCAAGTCATTGGAGCCAAATGAGAAGAAGTCAGCATGAGGCGAAATCTCGTCGGCTGTCATAGCGGCTCTCGGGATCTCGATCATGGTACCGACCTTATACTTCAGGCTGGAGCCCGCCTCGCTAATGAGTTTATCGGCGGTAGAGGTAACAATGCCCTTAACGTAAAGGAATTCTTTCACTTCGCCAACCAGAGGAATCATAATCTCGGGAACTATATTCCATTCGGGATGCCGGGACTGAACATTTAACGCAGCCTTGATGACTGCAGTAGTCTGCATCACGGAAATCTCAGGATAAGTAACCGCCAGACGGCATCCGCGGTGGCCCATCATAGGATTGAACTCATGAAGACCGGCAATAATAGCTTTGATGTCGTCCACGCTCTTACCCATGTCGGCAGCCAGCTTCTCAATATCTTCTTCTTCGGTAGGAACAAACTCATGAAGCGGCGGATCAAGGAAACGGATATTAACCGGATTGCCTTCCATTGCTTCGTACAATTTCTCGAAATCTCCCTGCTGATATGGCAGAATCTTATCCAGGGCCGCTTCTCTTCCTTCTACGGTATCTGCGCAGATCATCTCGCGGAATGCTGCAATTCTGTCTTCCTCGAAGAACATATGCTCCGTACGGCACAGACCGATACCCTCTGCGCCAAGCTCTCTTGCCTTCTTTGCGTCCTCCGGCGTATCTGCATTGGTACGAACCTCCAGAACTCTGTACTTGTCAGCCCATGCCATAATTCTTCCAAATTCGCCTGCAATGGTAGCGTCAACTGTCGGAATAATTCCGGCATAAATATTACCTGTCGTACCATCGATAGAGATTGCGTCTCCCTCATGGAACTCTTTTCCACCCAGTGTAAATTTCTTATTCTCCTCATCCATAGCAATATCGCCGCATCCGGATACACAGCAGGTACCCATACCGCGGGCAACTACTGCCGCATGGCTTGTCATACCGCCGCGGACTGTCAGAATACCCTGCGCAGACTTCATGCCTGTAATATCCTCCGGCGACGTCTCAAGACGGACCAGAACAACCTTCTCTCCTCTTTCCGCCCACGCCACAGCGTCATCAGCAGAGAATACGATCTTGCCGCATGCCGCGCCAGGAGATGCTCCAAGGCCCTTACCCATCGGCGTCGCCGCCTTCAATGCAGCCGCGTCAAACTGTGGATGAAGCAGCGTATCTAAGTTACGCGGGTCAATCATTGCAACCGCCTCTTCCTCTGTTCTCATGCCTTCATCAACCAGGTCGCAGGCAATCTTCAGCGCCGCCTGAGCGGTTCTCTTACCATTACGCGTCTGCAGCATATACAGCTTGCCATGCTCTACGGTAAACTCCATATCCTGCATATCTCTGTAGTGCTTTTCCAGTGTATTGCAAACCTCTTTGAACTGAGTGAACGCCTCCGGGAACTTGTCCTCCATCTCGGAAATGTGCATCGGAGTACGCACGCCGGCAACCACGTCTTCGCCCTGGGCGTTGGTCAAAAACTCGCCGAACAGACCATTCTCGCCTGTAGCGGGGTCGCGGGTAAATGCAACGCCTGTACCGCAGTCGTCACCCATGTTACCGAATGCCATAGACTGCACGTTAACTGCAGTTCCCCAGGAATACGGGATGTCATTGTCGCGGCGGTATACATTCGCACGCGGGTTGTCCCAGGAACGGAATACAGCCTTAATCGCGCCCATGAGCTGCTCCTTCGGATCATCCGGGAAGTCTGCGCCAATCTTAGCCTTATACTCAGCCTTGAACTGATTCGCCAGTTCTTTCAGATCCTCCGCCGTAAGGTCTACATCCTGCTGTACCCCTCTGTCCGCCTTCATCTTATCAATCAGCTCTTCAAAATACTTCTTACCAACTTCCATAACAACATCGGAATACATCTGAATGAATCTTCTGTAGCAGTCCCATGCCCAGCGCGGATTGTTGGACTTCTCAGCGATTACATTTACCACCGTCTCATTCAGTCCAAGGTTCAGAATGGTATCCATCATACCCGGCATAGAAGCTCTAGCGCCGGAACGGACAGATACGAGAAGCGGATTCTCATGATCGCCGAATTTCTTGCCGGTAATCTCCTCCATCTTAACAATGTACTCATTGATCTGACTCTGAATCTCATCATTGATCTCTCTGCCATCCTCATAATACTGAGTACATGCCTCTGTTGTAATCGTAAAGCCCTGCGGCACCGGGAGTCCCAGGCTTGTCATCTCAGCCAGATTCGCGCCCTTGCCGCCCAGAAGCTCACGCATATTCGCATTGCCTTCACTAAACAAATAAACCCATTTTGCCATCTTCAAATGACCTCCTAATAAATATTTTTCATGTCAAGTCACATAAATACATTTTACTGTTTTTGACAGGGTACGTCAAGTATCCCAACTCATGATTTGGAAGTTTTTAATGTTTTAAAGCCCGTCCTTCCTTATCAAAATTCTTTCTAAGAGCCCTCTCCGTAGGAACGATCGCCCCGAGAAAGGGTATCATCTGCAAGGTAACAATCGCGCCGCCGAAATACCCGACTGCATCTTCACCCCGGCCCGCCACAAAAAACATGGAAATCATAGAGGGCGGTAACAGCGCCAGCCCCCAGACATACCATAATTTCCCAAAATATTTGTGGGCAAATTCCCAGGTATCCTTATTTTTCATGGACATAACCGTACGGTAACCGAATACCGAATTTACATTTTTCGGAGCGCCCTTTCGGAACATTCTTCCAAACCCAATCATAGTAAACGGAACCACCCCGGTCATAAAAAACATAAAGAGCCAAAAAAACATGTCCTGTCTCCCCGTCACTGCATCGCCTCATATACAACACTGGAGGTTCTTGCTATAAATTGCTGTGCGCTATAGGTATCGGCCAGATTTTCTGACATGACACACAGCACATAAGTCCCGCCTCCGCCGTATACGATTGCCGCGTCATTTTCCACATTGGACAACTCTCCTGTCTTATTCCCCACGCTCACTCCCGCGGGAAGGCCCGCGGGAATCTTGCTTCTTCGCTGCTGCTGGTTCATATACCCCAGTACGCTGGAGGCGCCCTCAAGCTGGCCTGCATTTGCCATCTTAAGATAATTGCAGCAGTCGCGCACCGACGTATAATTGTCATCCGCATCATTGGGCTGGAGCATCAGCCTTCCCATATGGGTCTCGGTGAATCCATGATTCGCGCAATACTGATTCACCCGTCCCATTCCGGCCTGCGCATCTCCCTCCCCCAGTCTGGTAACCAGTGTATTACAGG
>CAOKJI010000151.1 GCA_948468495.1 uncultured Dorea sp.
AGAAATTATTTTAAATGATAAGCCGCATTAAACGCTGCATGTACTGCATCTGTCACGCGGCGGCCGGAATGCTCCGCATCACCCAGCAGATAGACATTCTCCAGACCTTCCAGTTCTTCTTTCAACTGATTCACCGGACGTACTCCAAGGCACATGACGACTGCATCACAAGGAATCTCAATCTGATATCCTGCTGTATCTTCAAGCAGCACACTATTTTCTCTGATTTCTGCAAGTTTGTGACCCGGCATGGTACGTACGCCAGATTTAGCGAGGCGGGAAGTCTCATCCATAGCAACCAGTGGAAATGCTGCAAGTCCCATTGCCGGAAGCATATCAATGTCGGTCACTTCATTGCCCTTCTCCTGCAGAAATTCCGCAGTTTCCATTCCAGTCAATCCGCCGCCTGCTACTACAATCTTCTTGTTCTCAAACTGCACTTTCTCAGTCAGTACATCCTGCGCCGTATATACCTGCCCGCCGTCAATTCCCGGAATACTCTTCGGCAATACTGCGGTTGATCCGGTACACAGCATTACTGTATATGGATTTAATGCTTTAATCTCATCAGCCGTAACCTCCGTATCAAGTTTTACAGTTACGCCCAGCTTCTCCATCTGTTTCTCTGCATATTTAATAAAGTTCCCCATCTTTCCGCGTTGCGGCGGCAGCGAAGACAGATGCATCTGTCCGCCCAGATATTTTTCTTTTTCAAAAAGCGTAACGTCAAATTTCCGTTCTGCAAGAATCAAGGCGGCTTCCAGTCCGGCCGGCCCGCTTCCCACTACAACAGCCTTGCGTCCGCCGCCATCCTGCTTAGGTGCATCATAATGGGTTTCCTCGCCAAGATACGGATTAACTGAGCACTGTACATGTCCTTCACCGGTACACAGCGCATTGCCTGTTGACTCAAAGCAATACATACATCCCAGACATTTACGGATTTCATCACTTCTTCCATCCAGCGCTTTCACGCCCCATTCCGGATCGGCAAGCCAGGAACGGCCCATTGCGATAAAGTCTATGCTTCCCTCTTCCAATACCTTCTCGCAGAACTCAGGCTCACGGAATACCGAAGTTGCAGACACCGGAATTGACACTGCCTTTTTGATTTCTGCTGCAAATGGAAGCTTCCATCCCTGCGGATAAGTCGTCGGTTCTACAATGGTATTTCCTGTGAAATGCGTACCGGAAGATACATTAATCAAGTCTGCTCCGGCTCTCTCGCAGGCCGCGGCCGTCTTCGCTGACTCTTCTATGGTACTTCCACTCTTCATTCCGACTGCATCCAGAAATTCACTGCTGCTTAAGCGAACCGAGATTGGAAAATCTTTGCCGCACGCTTCACGAATGGCTCCAATAATTTCTAACAGGAAGCGCATACGATTCTCTAAACTTCCGCCGTATTCATCCGTTCTGAAATTGTCATTCGCACTCAGGAACTGAGTAATCAGGTAACCATGTCCGGCATGAACCTCAATACCGTCAAGTCCCGCTTTCTGGGCCCGCTTCGCAGCAGAAGCAAAATCATTTACCAGACCGTGAATCTCTTCCACTGTCAATGCTCTTGTGGGCTCCGGTGCAATTACGCTGGGAAATGGCGAAGAGGATACCAGTTCCTGCACTGATGGATTCAATACCAGATGTGTCTCTCTGCCCGGATGATGAAGCTGCGCGAAGATTTTCGTGCCATATTGATGTACCGAATCTGCCAGTTTCTGAAAGCTTGGAATCACCTCGTCCTTTGCAAGAGACAGCTGGGAGTATTCCCCTACTCCATGAGTCTCATTGACTCTTGTAATTTCTGTAATAATCAGTCCGGCGCCGCCTCTGGCGCGCTGCGTGTAAAATTCGATAAATTCATCCGTTGCTGTTCCGCTGTGAGCCCCAACGCCTACGCCCATCGCCGTCATAACCAGACGGTTCTTTGTCTCCAGACTGCCAATATGTCCTTTCTTTCCCAAATATTCAAATGCCATGATTATCCCTCCTGACCGAGACCCATACGATCGTACCTGGTCACCAGTAATTGATTCATTCTTTTGTCTGCAGGCAGCACTTCAGCCAATTGAAGATTCTTCATTTCAATATCATTTTCACTGTAGGCTCCGCCCATATTCTCTATGACCGGGAAATGTCCCCAGGCATCGTTTTCAGACGATTGCAGCCGCACGGTAATTTCTCCGGGATTCCATATCCGGTACGTATACTCTGCAATATTGGTATATAAATTCACCTGTTTAAATACGTCGAATCCGCTTCCGTCCGGTTCCATAACAGGCTGTACGTAATAACCCAATCCTTCGCATTTCTTGCCGGGTTCCGGCTCCCCATAAATTCCGCCGGTTCCTGGATTGTTATATTGTCCCAATTTAATTGATACATCCAACAGAGTGACGCCGCCGCGTTCTGCGATTCCACGCATACGCTCTCCATTTTTTTCTATTCTGATGCAGTCCTCAGATTCGCACATTTTCTTAGGCAGTCCAAATCGTTCCCTTCCGCCCAGTGTCGCCATCTCAGCCCCGGGTCCGCTCAATTGACTTTCTGGCGGTTATACGCGTTGTAAAACAGCCCCCTGAAAAGAGTCTCAACATTTCAAAAAAGCTCTGAACTCCGGTATTCATACGGTGTTCAGAGCTTTTTTGCACGATATATGTAACGATATTTCTCAAGCCAAATTACGGAGTTATTTTCTTATATACTGCAATGAACTCCTCCGCCAAAACCCGGAAGGTTTCCGCGCTCATAAGCTGGTCTTCCGCATGCATCAGAATTAAGCCCGATTCGTTTAGTTCGCCCCTCGCATCCTGCGCCAGAAGGTCCGCATGGATATGATGTCCTTCCGTATAGGCCTCGTCCCCCTCTTTCATCTTTGCTTCAGCCTCTTTAAAATCTCCTTCTTTCGCACATTGCACTGCATGGATAAAGCAAGACCTTGCCGTTCCTACATACGTAATAATTCCAAAACATGCTGTTTCAAATTCTGCCGTCATTTTTTCTTCCTCCTTCTTTTACCAGTCGTCGTCTTTTGCTTCTTTTTCCGCTTCCGCCTCTTTTATCAGATTCATCTTATCAACCCTCCGTATAAACGGTAAATATAGGAAGAAAGAAATAATGAAAATGATAAGCTGCAAAAGCGCCGTCCTCCAGCCGCCAATCAGAAATCCCGAAATAATCGGCGGACAAGTCCAGGGAACCTGCGTCGCGCCGTAGAGCGGGCATAGCCCGGTATAAAGCGCAGCATACTGCAGGATGCAGGAAATTACAGGCATCGCGATAAACGGGAAGACCAGCATCGGATTCATCACAATCGGTATACCGAACAAAATCGGCTCGTTAATATTGAACAGCGCCGGTACAAGTTCCAGTCTGCCCAGCGTTTTCATCTGCTTTGACTTCGCCAGGGCAAACATGTACACAACAAGTCCAATCGTAATTCCCGCACCGGTCATATTGATAAACTGGTCAAAAAACTGCATGGTCACAATGTGTCCTCCGTTCGCCACCGTCAGCTCAATCCCCTTGTCAATCAGCGCCTGGTTCTCAAGGCTGTTAGCCTGAAGGATTCCTGTCATGATACCTCCCACAATGGTCGAGCCATGCACCCCAAAGAACCATAAAAATGGAGTCAGGAAGCACATCAGAACTGCGCCGCCAATAGAATCCGTCATACTCTGGAGAGGTGTCTGAATCACATTATAAATTGCTTCCATAGCCGTCGTATGGAATCCCATAGAAAAGATTCCATGTATGACGGTCGCTCCGATTACAATAACAGCTCCGGGAATCAGCGCTGAAAATGCGTTGGACACGCCTTCGGGAACGCCCGCAGGCATTTTAATCCGGATATTCCGCTTCATGAACCAACAATATACAACCCCCACAGTCAGTCCTACAATAATTGCTCCGACCATACCTTTCCCTGCGGTCCAGCCTTTATCAATAATACCTCCCACTACGTCGCCGCTCTCTGTTACAATGGATGCGGGCGTCATCATAATAAATACGCCAAGCGCAACAATAGCGCCGCTTAACGGTTCCTGCCCGTCCAGCTTGATATAATTATAAGAAATACCGAGAACAGCTATCATTGCACTGATATTGAAGGTTGCGCCGTTGGTCTGCTCCAGTACGGCCTTTATCCCTGACTTCTCAAGAACGTCTACCACTGCCTCAATCGGGAAATTTGTAATAATCAGAAATACGGAGCCTACAATCAGAAGCGGCATAGAATAGACCATACCATCCTTGATTGCCTGTATTCCCTTCGTGTTAATAAACGCCATAATCTTAGGGATTATTTTTTCATTCATTAATTTCTGCATATCTCATTTCCTTTCCGACACTTTTAGTCTGTTTTTACTTATCCGCAGCCAGTTTAAAAGCAAATTTCAGAACATTCATCCCATTGCACATCCCATAATCTGCCATCGGGATTACGTCCACCGGAACACCTTTTGCGCCGCATATTTCTTTTGCTTTTGCAATCTGATACCCCACCTGCGGTCCCAAAAGGGCTACGTCGGCTTCTGCCGCCAGCCTTTCCATATCAAGAATCGGATATGCCTTAATATCTACTTCCTTTCCCTTCTCCAGAGCCGCCTCTTCCATCTTCTTCACAAGCAGACTCGTTGACATACCATTTGCACAAAACAGTCTAATTTTCAGCATACTTTACACCCTCCTAATCATAATCTCTTATTAAATTTGTCCGTTGCTCTCAATTACCTTCTTGTACCATTCAAAGGAATCTTTCTTCCTTCTCTCCAGCGTGCCGTTTCCCTGGTTGTCTTTATCTACATAGATAAAGCCATAGCGCTTTTTCATCTCGCCGCTTCCCGCGCTTACCAGATCGATGCATCCCCATGGGGTATATCCCATAACAGGAACTCCATCTAAGAACATTGCTTTCTTCATCTCCAGAATATGCTGCCTCAAATACTCTATCCGGGCGCTGTCATGGATTTTTCCATTTTCCAGTTTGTCATAGGCCCCGAACCCATTCTCAACTATAAATATCGGCCTGTGGTACCTCTGGTATAGCAGATTCAACGAATACCGGAGTCCCTGGGGATCAATCTGCCATCCCCAGTCGCTCTTCTTTACATAGGGATTACCCGCAATATAAATCCCGTCAGCCACCTTAACGCTATCTTTTGTTTCCGCACTGCTAATCGTACTGCTCATGTAATAGCTGATGCCGATATAATCCACGCAGCCTTCTTTCAGGCATTTCAAATCATCCTTTGTAATATCCAGGCAGATTCCCTTTTCCCTGCGGAACGCTTCCATAAAAGCCGGATATTCCCCGAACACATGCAAATCCCCATAATAATACAGCCGATGTTCCATCGCCGTCTGGGCTGCAAGCTCATCCTGAGGAGAGCAGGTCCTCGCATAATACGGAACCATCGCCAGCATACAGCCAATCTGAAATTCGGGATTAATCTCATGGCCAATTTTTACCACCTTAGCGCTCGCCGTCATCTCATAATGCACCGCCTGCTCGAGAACCGTCTGCACATCTTCCTCTTCCCTGTAAAGGATTCCGGAATTTGTCCAACCGCTCCATGGATTCTGGACGCTGGACTGGTTGTTAATCTCATTGAAGGTCATCCAGTATTTCAC
>CAOKJI010000152.1 GCA_948468495.1 uncultured Dorea sp.
TGGATGAGGAGATTGCCAAGGGTCAGTCCGGAAGAATTATTATGAAGATGAATTCTGTTACGGACGTAGACTTCATTGAGAAGGTGTGCGAGGCGTCTCAGGCGGGAGTGAAGATTGATTTGATTGTCCGGGGAATCTGCTGCGTGCTTCCGGGAGTGGAAGGATATACGGAGCATGTGACGGTTACCAGCATTGTCGGGCGGTATTTGGAGCATCCGAGGATTTTCAGTTTTGGAGTCGGCGAGGAACAGAAGATTTACATCGGTTCGGCGGATATGATGACCCGGAATACGGAGAAGCGCGTGGAGGTTGCATGCCCCATTATGGATAAGCAGGTGAAGCATCAGATTAATCATTATCTGGATGTGATGCTGGCGGATAATTTAAAGGCCCGGGTTCTCAAAAGCGACGGGAATTATGTGAAAAAGGAACAGAGGGAGCCTTTTGTTAATTCTCAGGAACGGTTTATGAGAGAGGCGGTCTTTGCAAGGAAGGCAGCGGAAGGACAGAAGCCCAATCTGCTGAAGAAGTTAAGGCACAGACTAAAAAGATAGTGTAATGACTGGAGAGAGTGTATGGGAAAATCGCTGTATATAGCAGAAAAGCCAAGTGTGGCGCAGGAATTTGCGAAGGCGCTGCACTTGCAGACCAGGCGCGGGGACGGCTATCTGGAGGCAGAGTCCGCCATTGTTACCTGGTGCGTAGGACATCTGGTTACCATGAGCTATCCAGAAAGCTACGATGAAAAATACAAACGGTGGAGTTTAAAGACTCTGCCGTTTTTGCCGGAGGAATTTAAGTATGAGGTAATTCCAGGGGTGGCGAAGCAGTTTAAGATTGTTTCGGGGCTCTTAAACCGGCCGGATGTGGATACCATTTACGTGTGTACCGATTCCGGGCGGGAGGGAGAATACATTTACCGTCTTGTGGAGCAGATGGCGGAAGTTCGGGGCAAAAGGAGGCTTCGGGTATGGATTGATTCTCAGACGGAAGAGGAGATTTTAAGGGGAATCCGGGAGGCGAAGGATTTATCGGAGTACGATAATCTGTCTGCTTCCGCGTATTTAAGGGCAAAGGAAGATTATCTGATGGGGATTAATTTTTCAAGGCTTTTGACGTTGAAATACGGGGACAGTATCTCGAATTATTTGAATAAGAAATATTCGGTGATTTCCGTAGGGCGGGTAATGACCTGTGTGCTGGGCATGGTGGTCCGCAGAGAGCGGGAGATTCGGGAATTTGTGGAAACGCCGTTTTACAGGGTAATCTGTACGGCCGATGCAGAAGGCCAGTCTTTAGAGGGAGAATGGAAGGCGGTGGAAGGCTCGAAATATTATGCGTCTCCAGCGCTTTACAAGGATAATGGTTTTAAAGAGAAAAAACATGCCAAGGAGCTGATTCATTTTCTGGAGGAAGAAAAGCCTGTGAGGGCGCAGGTGATGAAGGTTGAGAAGAAGAAAGAGAAGAAGAACCCGCCGCTTTTATTTAATCTGGCGGAGCTGCAGAATGAATGCTCGAAACGGTTTAAAATCAGCCCCGATGAAACCCTGCGGATTGTGCAGGAAATGTACGAGAAAAAGCTGGTAACCTATCCCAGAACAGACGCCAGAGTATTGTCCACAGCGGTAGCAAAAGAGATTCACAAGAATTTAAACGGACTGATGAAGTACGGACCGGCGGTGCCGTATCTTCAGGAGATTGTAACATTTGGGAGCCATAAGAACCTTGCGAAGACCAGATATGTCAATGATAAGCAGATTACGGATCACTATGCGATTATTCCTACGGGACAGGGAGCTTTCAACAGCTTATCAGGGCTTGCCGCACAGGTGTATGACGTGGTTGTCCGGCGGTTCTTAAGCATCTTTTATCCGCCTGCCGTTTACCAGAAGGTATCTGTGATTCTGACGATAAGAGGAGAGCAGTTCTTTGCCGGATTTAAGGTGCTGGCAGAAGAGGGGTATCTGAAAGTTGCCGGTATTCCGAAGGCGAAGAAAATTGAGGGAAACAGTGGAGAAACGGGAGAGAATGAGGAGAAAGAAGCAAATGCAGCTTTATTTGAAACGCTGAATAAGATTCGGAAAGGGAAGATTCTGCCCGTTACCGGTCTGTCTGTGAAGGAAGGGAAGACCACGCCGCCGAAGCGGTATAATTCCGGCTCTCTGATTCTGGCAATGGAAAATGCCGGACAGTTGATTGAGGATGAGGAACTGCGGGCCCAGATAAAAGGAAGCGGGATTGGAACCAGCGCTACCAGAGGCGAGATTCTGAAAAAATTATTTCACAACCAGTATCTGGCGCTGAATAAGAAAACGCAGGTTGTGACTCCGACTTTAGAGGGGGAGATGATTTTTGACGTGGTAAGTCATTCCATTAAGTCGCTTCTGAATCCGGAGCTTACCGCAAGCTGGGAGAAAGGGCTTACCTATGTGGCGGAGGGAGAGATTACATCCGCGGAATATATGAAGAAATTAGAAGGATTTATCTGGTCCAGAACCAGAGGGGTGCTTGGGCTAAATAATCAGTATGAGCTGCGGGGACTCTATGACAAAGCGGCAGGATTTTATAAGAAAGGAAAGAAATAAGATGAGAAATGAATTGACGGTGAAAGAACTTTTTACGCTGGAGGAGACGATTGCGAAGGACATCTTTGAGGGAATCACCTATCCATGGGAGGCGCTTCCGAAAATCAGTGCGTTTATCAAAGAGCTTGGAGAGAGGCTGCCGGAAGACGAGTATGAGAAGAAGGGGGAGGATGTGTGGATTGCGAAATCTGCCAAAGTATTTCCCTCTGCATATATTCATGGACCGGCTATTATCGGAAAGGACGCAGAGGTAAGGCACTGTGCGTTTATCCGGGGGAATGCGATTGTGGGAGAGGGCGCTGTGGTAGGCAATTCTACAGAGCTTAAGAATGTAATTCTGTTTAATAAGGTGCAGGTGCCTCATTATAATTATGTGGGAGATTCGATTCTGGGGTATAAGGCGCATATGGGGGCCGGCTCCATTACTTCCAATGTGAAGTCTGATAAAAAGCTGGTGGTAGTGAAGACTCCGGAAGAAAATATTGAGACTGGAATCAAGAAATTTGGCGCGATGCTGGGAGACGAAGTGGAGGTTGGCTGTGGAACTGTGCTGAATCCGGGAAGCGTTGTGGGGGCGCGCAGTAATATTTATCCATTATCATCTGTGAGGGGAGTTGTTCCGGCAGAGAGTATTTATAAGAAACAGGGGGAAGTGGTGAAGAAACGGGAATATTAAACTGGTACTCTCTACTCTATAAATATGAAGAGTGTTTGAAATTGTTTTCCGGCGCATGTTACAGCTCACACGCCGCCTGCTCTGGCCTGCTGTAACCGGCGCATGGGATGATGCAGCTGTTACTGTTAATTAGTTGTTGACATACCGGGTGTGATGTGCTACTATACTTAAGAAATGATTTAACGCGTTAAAGCGTAACGGTTTAAAGTTCTAAGCTTTAAAGCGAATACTTAAAGGAATGACTTGGAGGAATGAGAGATGTCGAAAGAAATGTTATGTGCAATCATGCTGGTCGTGTTTTTTGCAGTAATGATTTATGTAGGTTTCTACTCAAGGAAGCATGCTTCTGATGTAGATGGTTTTGTGCTGGGAGGACGTGGGGTAGGCCCATGGCTGACTGCTTTTGCATTTGGTACCTCGTACTTTTCAGCGGTTATTTTCGTGGGTTATGCGGGCCAGTTTGGCTGGAATTTTGGTCTTGCATCCACCTGGGCGGGACTTGGCAACGCGTTTATCGGCTCCCTTCTGGCATGGAATGTGCTGGGAAGGAGAACCAGAGTCATGACGCAGCATCTGGACGCGAAGACGATGCCGGATTTTTTTGGAAAGAGGTTTGATTCGGTTCCATTAAAGGTGGCGGCTTCGATTATTGTATTTATCTTTTTGATTCCGTATACGGCTTCTCTCTATAATGGTTTATCCAGTTTGTTTGGTCTTGTATTTGATATTCCTTACTGGGTGGTAATTGCTGTTATGGCGGTACTGACTGGATTCTATGTAATTTTCGGCGGATATATGGCGACGGCGATTAATGATTTTATTCAGGGAATTATCATGCTGTTTGGGATTTGCGCAGTGATTGGAGCAGTGCTGGCTGAGAACGGAGGACTTTTGGAGGCGACAAAATCCCTTGCGGCTGTAACAGGCGATGCAGGGTGGCAGGGCGCTTATGCTTCTTTTCTCGGACCTGATCCACTGGCGTTGTTATTCGTGGTCATGCTGACCTCTCTTGGAACATGGGGACTTCCTCAGATGGTTGGCAAATTCTATGCCATTAAGAGTGAGAAGGATATCCATAAAGGAACTGTAATTTCTACAGTTTTTGCCATTATTGTAGCGGGAGGATGTTACTTTCTCGGTGGTTTTGGGAGATTGTATGGTGATAAGGTAGTGATTAATGAGGCGACAGGAAAACCGTTATTTGATACGATTGTGCCGACTATGCTTGCTACGCTGCCGTCGGTTGTCATTGCGGTTGTCATTGTACTGGTGCTTTCCGCATCCATGTCCACACTGTCTTCTCTTGTGCTTACATCCAGCTCTACCTTTACGCTGGATGTAATTAAGCCGGCGGCAAAGCAGGAGATGTCCGATAAGAAGCAGGTATCCATTATGCGGACGTTTATTGTATTTTTCATTCTGGTATCCGCGGTGATTGCAATCTTTAAAGACGCGCACCCGGAGGTAACATTTATTGCACAGATGATGGGCGTATCCTGGGGAGCCCTGGCGGGAGCATTTCTCGCGCCTTTCCTGTATGGATTGTACTGGAAGAGCGTTACGAAGATATCTGTGGTGGTATGCTTTATCTGGGGATGTTCTGTAGCTGTGCTGCAGCTTATCGTGACTCTTGGCGGCATTGATGTGACCGGATGGGGCACAGTGCTGGGATACATCTTCAAGTCATCGATTAACTCAGGCGTTGTGGCGATGGTAGGAGGACTTCTCATTGTACCGTTAATCAGTATGGTAACAAAGAAGCAGGACGAGGATGAAATCCGAAATATTTTCTCCTGCTACGACGAGAAAGTTACAATTACAAAGAAATCTTCTCTTCAGGAGTAAAATATGTAACAGTTTGCAGGCCATGCAGGCGGCGTGTGAACTGTTGCGAAAATTTTCCTTTTTTTGCAGGCTGTGGTTGACAATAATCACAGCCTGTTGTATTATGTTCACATAAGAGGGAGAAAAAAGGGTATTGACATTTGGGATGAATTATACTAATATAGATGCATAGGCGCGAACGCCTGTTCGGAAAAGGAGAATTTAACATGGCAAGTGATAAGAAGAAGACGACAGAAACGGCAACTGACAATAAGAAGAAGGCTTTGGATGCGGCGATTGCGAAGCTGGAGAAGGATTTTGGCAAGGGTACGGTGATGAAGCTGGGAGATCCGGCTGCGCAGGTGGCGGTGGAGACTATACCTACGGGTTCTCTGAGTCTGGATCTGGCGCTGGGACTTGGCGGTGTGCCAAGGGGACGTGTGGTGGAAGTTTATGGGCCGGAATCCAGCGGTAAGACGACGGTTACGTTACATATGATAGCAGAGGTGCAGAAGAGGGGCGGAATTGCCGGAT
>CAOKJI010000153.1 GCA_948468495.1 uncultured Dorea sp.
ATCCAGCTTATAAGAGGATATATTTGTAAAATGCAATTCATACCGGTTCTCCCTTAAAGCCTCCAGTTCACGGTACAATGCCGAGTCTTCCAGATGCCAGCCGGAAACCCTCAGCCAGACCTTTGCTCTCGTAAATGCTGTAAATACTTTATTTCTCATTATCCGGCTGTACTTTGCATGATCAAACACATCACAGCCAACTACGAATACCATGGCAGCTTCATTTCCTTTTGCTTTATACACCGTAGAAAGTGTGACATAATTCTCCAGACTAAACCCTTTTATATAATTCTTATCCTGCAGATTGTTTGAAGCAATCCCTTTTGACGAAAGTTTTCTTTGTATACTGTCAAAATAGTCTCCTGCATACCGGTCATCCAGACTGATAACCGCAATATCATCCGGCCGCAGTTTATCCTTCCTGACGGCCTTCACAATACTTTTACAGACATAATCTATCTCATCATCATAATCTTCGGAACTATAAATCTCTATAATGTCTCTTTTGTCCAGTTCTTCCGGTATACATAACGGAGAATTTTCACTGTGTCTTACAATAACTACATCTTCTTCTTTTGAGCAGTCCCCTTCTATCACTTCAAATCCAAAATCTCTCCAATGTTCATTATTCTCCAATGACTGAACCAATCTTTTGTTATATATTCCAAATCCTACGGAAATAGCAGATACAAGTATCTCTTTTACATTTCTATAGCTCTTTGGAAGTACGATATCATTCATTTCATAAGAACTCTGAGGCTTTGATTCCAAATCCAATCCCTCTTTATCAAATTCATTCTGAAATGTTGTTTTAACATTCTGAATCTTTACATCAAAAATATTCTGAAGTTCATCATATCCCCAAATCAGATGATCATTTTTTACCACTGAACGGCATAACTGGTAAAAGGACGCCGGAAAATCCTGCGCCTCATCCATGATAATAAAATCATACTCCTTTTCGGGCATATACTGTGTCTTTTTGATAAAATTCCTGCATGCCGCATCAAACGGATTCTCATGATTTCGCAGTTCCCCATAGGTCTTCGCCTGAATACCATTGCTTCTGCAGACCTCATAATATACACCCGGCACATTTCTCCCGCCCCAGGCATGCATAATCAGTATACCATTCTCAAAATCCGGAAGCTGGCCGTCTGATATTTTCAGATAAAATCTGGTAATCAGATGGTGAATATACTCATAAAGACTCTTCGTATAAAACGTATATACAATCTTCTTCTCAGGATAGAGCAAATGCAGATATGCAGCTTTCAGACACAGAATAATCGTCTTCCCGGAGCCCGCCAGCCCTCTTATCCGCTGGGGGCCGTCATTCAATGTCAAAGCCGCCATTCTCTGCTTATCATCAAATTTCGCAATCTGCATCTCTATCTGTTTTAAAACATATGCTTTGGTATTGCTGTCCTCTTTGGAAATCGTCCTTTCTTTCGGCTTTATTGCCGCTGTCGCAGCTTCCAGATTCGCAATAACAGCAGCGGCCGTTTCTTCATCAAACTCTGTATTCTCCCCTTCAAATTCCTCTATATAATCGCAAAGTTCTGAGGCTTCCCCAAATATCAGCTCCTCTTCTTCCGACTGTTTCATCATAGGAAGATACTTCAATGTAGACACTTCAAACTTCAGGTTCCTCTTATTCTTCTGAAACTCCTTCTGTCTGATTAATGCTGCAAAAATAAACGCATCTGCCCGGTCGGCATCACTGCACAGTTCTGCAAAGCTCCGTTCTCTATATTCGTCAAAGTCACCGCAAAAAATCTGGAAAACTCCCATCCCCGGCATAACAAGAAACAAATCCGGTCGTATTAATGGTTCATCCATCTCTTTAATAACTGGAAATTTATAAAGAATCAGTCCGTCTATATGTGAAAATCTCTTCTTCAATGCCTTAATAAGATTCTTAGCCAGTGAATCCTCTTCAAATTCTTTTGAATAAATCTCAACACGCAATGTATATCCCCCCTTATCAGTCAAGGATACCACATAATATTATATATGTCAACTCAACGTTTTCCATATATACTATAATTATAGTCAGGCAGTTATTGTTCACAGGCCAGAAACGCGCACTGACTGCGACGCGGCAACAACTATCTTTATTCCCTCGCTTTATACTTGCTGGCCACAAGCCCAATGCTTAAAAAGAAGACTGCAAAGACCATCTGTATCCCGATTCCTCTCCACACCGCTGCGCTCTGGGCCGCTGTAAACTGTGCGTTATTCCCGATAATCTCATTTACTGTCTCATACCAGTAAACGGGAAGAAAATGCGCCGCCTTCCGGACTCCTTCCGAAAGTACGCTCATGGACACGAATACGCCGCAGACAAAGCACATTCCCAGAGAAATTACATTCGTTGCCGCATTTACGATGGTTTCGCTCTCCACCAACACTCCTACAACAAAGGAAATCGCCAGCGCCACCAGTACCATGACAAAAGAATTTACCAGATAATACATAAGATTCCGGTCCCTCAGAAATTCTTTTCCATAGAGTATCATCGGCATCAGCATACAGATGAGCCAGAAGATCACGCCTACCACAAGGTATCCTGCCACAAGCCCCGCGTTCTGTTTCCTTAGGGATACGCTGGAGCAGAGTATCCGCCGCCTTACATCCTCTTTCCGGTATGCAATCATCACAAAACCAATAATATAACACAACACTCCCAGAAACAGATAGGGCAGAAACTGAAACATATAAGCGTGAGGCGCCATCTGCCCTCCATGGCCGTTCTTGTCAATCATCGTAACCTCTGTATCCAGCTTTCCTATCCGCATTGTCTCTTCTACCGCTTCTTCCGTAGAAAATCCCGCGCTTTTCAGTATCCTGAAATCATTCAAAAATGTATCAATCTGCTGGTCAATATAGTAAGCGCTGAAGGTTCCCGGGACTTTTGTAGTCACAAGCCGCTCCCCTTCCTTTAAGTATTTCTGCTCAAAATCTTCTGGAATGGTCGCCACATAATAAACATTCCGATAGAACAGATTTTCCTGAATTACTTTTTTATCATCTTCCAGATTCACAAGCTGATGTTTTTCTCCCAAATAATCCTTAATGCTCTCCGCAAGTTTCCCCCCATCCCGGTCTATGACCGCAATCTTTAAGCTTTCCTCCTCAAACTGATTCATGCCTTCCCCCTTCGTCATAAGCTGAACCATAATACAGATGGTCATAAAGATAGCCAGATATAGAAAAAACATCGCCAGATTCCGTTTTACAAGGATTAGAAATCCCTTAAATACTGTCATACCGCTCCCTCCTTACCACGAAAAATGACGCTATCACACAAACAGCGCACATCACTGCCAAAATCACCAGATTCCTGGCCATCCGCCCCGTATCATTGTAAACTGCCATACAGTAATAGCTGTCGCTCAAGACTGCCGCAGGATTTATCCGGTTAATTACCGGACAGTGCTGCTCAATCAGATTCTTCATATCTCCGAACATCAGGCCCGCTAAGAATCCTGGAAACAAGGTAAATAATACTCCGAATCCCATCTTGATTCCTAATGAGAACTTACTGATACTTCCCACCAAAATCCCTAATGACACGCTAATCATGCTTCCGAGAAGATTAATCAGAAGGACGCCTCCTGCATTTCCTCCCAAATCAATGTGAAATACATACCGTACCACTCCGGTAAGCGCCATCACATTGATAAACTGAATCACAAACAACACCAGAAAGCTGCCCAATATCAACTTCATCTTATGGGTCGGCGTAACGCATCTTCTTGCCCCAAGGGCCGACAGATTCGCCTGGCTTTCACAGCAGTCCTTAATTCCCAAATAAATTCCTGATAAAGCCGCATAGGCAATCAGCGCAAAAAAGTAAGAAATATTGGGATTTAACGTCCGTCCGCCCACGCTTAATTCTTCTGTCGTTCCTTTCCATTCTTCCATCGCCTTTACAGCCGCTCCTATAGCTTCCGGATGAGTCGTTCCAACTGTTTTCATCATCTCTGCATTTTTCTGATAGGTATCCAGCAGAGATTTTAAGATGCTCTGCTCCAGCTGCGATTTTGCCACCGTTAGCGCCGGCTCCTTTCCGGCATAAAAGATTCCTTCAATTTCATCCGCCCGAAGAGCCCGAAGGGCTTCTGTTTCCTCCATCACTTCTGTTTCCAGAACATCTCCCTCCAGTTCTTTCAAAAAAGAGAGGAAGACTTCCTTGTCATTTGTCTCTGCATCTTCTTCGACAACCGCCGCCCGAATCACTTCCATATCTTCCCCAAAATTCCCACCTTCCAGCGTCATCCCAAAAGACATATAGAACAAACTTCCGAGAATAATCGGAAATCCCAGGGCCCAGAACATAACGGACCATTCTCTGATTGTCTGCAGAAACTGGTATTTGATTAAATGCAGCATCGCGCCTCCCCCCTTTCTAATCCCTCAGCTCTTTCCCTGTGATTTCCAGAAATACGTCGTTGAGCGTAGGAAGCTCGGAAAATACCCGTCCAAAAACGATGTCCCTTTCCTCCAGATAATGAAGAATCCGTACCAGATTATGCTTTGCGCCGCTTAGACGCAGCTTTAACACCTGTTCTTCGTAAGTGACCTGAAATACATGGGGAAGTTCCCCAATCTGCCCAAGCTGCTCCTCACTTAACGCCACCGCCTCTATGGTAATCGTCTCTCCGGTTTTAATCATACCCTTTAGCTCTTCTTTCGTTCCAGTAGCCAGCACCCGTCCATGATCCATAATCGCAATCCTCGTACAAATCTGCTCCACCTCTTCCATATAATGAGACGTGTAAATAATCGTCGTTCCCTGCCGGTTCAGTTCCAAAATCCCTTCCAGAATCTTATTCCGGCTCTGGGGATCTACTGCAACCGTAGGCTCATCCATAATAATCAGCTTGGGCTTATGCGCAATGCCGCAGGCAATATTTAACCTCCGAAGGAGACCGCCGGACAGTTTCTTCGGACGCGTCTTCCGGTAATCCTCCAGCCCCACGAACTGAATCGCCTCTTCCACAAGCTCCCGTCTTCGCTTCTTATCCCTGACATACAGTCCGCAGAAATAGTCTATATTTTCCCAGACAGACATCTGCTCAAACACCGCCACATTCTGCATAACCACTCCAATATTCTTCTTTACCTCATAACAGTCCGGTTTCATCTCCTTCCCCATAATTCGGATACTGCCTTTATCGTATTTTAAAATTGCCAGCATACAATTCATCGCCGTAGTCTTCCCGGAGCCGTTCGGGCCCAAAAGTCCGTAGATTTCTCCTTCTTCTATCTCAAGGTTTAAATGGTCAAGAGCCACCAGACTGCCGTACCGTTTCACAAGATTCGTAATCGTAACTATACTCATGCTCTAATATACCTCCTCTGCTTGTTAATAGTAGTATAACGGACGCTAATCTGTAATTACAGTGTCAGGTGTCAGAACTTCATATTACAAATGTCATGAAAAATTCGGTGCACACGCTGCCTGGAGGACGCAGATTGAATCAGGAGACACTCTCTAAGCAGACGAAGCAACATTCCGATGAACTACCGGCCAACCGAGACTAAGCCACTCAGGAATGCCTTCGTGCCAAAGTCTCGGTAAGCCGTTATTTCATCTC
>CAOKJI010000154.1 GCA_948468495.1 uncultured Dorea sp.
AAGGAAAACCGGGGCCGGGATGTGAGCGCGCTTCTGGTTACCTGTGGGGATTTGATAAAGAATTATGAGTATGTCTGTTTTCTGCATGATAAGAAGGAACACAGCGAAGAAGTAAAAAAGGATACGGATTTGTGGATTGAGAATCTGTGGGGAAATATGATTGGCAGCGCAGAATATATCAGTCGTATTCTGCGTTTGTTTTTGGAAAAACCGGAGCTTGGAGTCCTGGCGCCGCCGGAGCCGGTGGGGGATTATTTTTGTACCTGGTACGGGTATGGCTGGCATGATTCGTTTGGTATTACGGAGGAACTGGTTAAGAGACTTTGCCTGAATACGGATATCAGGCCGGATAAGCCGCCGGTTACCATCGGGACGGTTCTCTGGTTCAGAAGAGACGCTTTAAGGAAATTGTTTGATTATGGGTGGGAGTATTCTGATTTTGATGACGAGGGATTGAAGAGGAAGGACTATCTGAGCTATGGAATCGAGCGTCTGTTTCCTTATGTCGCGCAGGATGCCGGTTATGATACGGGAACTGTGATGACGGGAGGATATGCGGGAAAGCAGACGAATTACCTGCAGCATGCGGCGAATCTGATTTTTAAGGAGGCGGAGCAGTTTTTTCCTGTGAATCAAGTGTCTGATCTGGAATGTTACAGAAGGAATCGAGGAAGAATCATTGAGTTTGCTAAGAGGAATAAAGAAGTATATTTATACGGGGCCGGGACAATGGGACGGTTTTGTCTGGCTGTGCTGCGGAAGGAGAATATACAGCCGGCAGGGTTTCTTGTTAGTGGGAGCAACGGAGATTCCATGGTGGAATGCGTTCCTGTGACAGAGCTTCATAGGTTGGAGCGCCTGCAGGAAAGGGCTGTAATTATTACCGTTTATGATTTGACGGCGCAGAGTGAGATTGCAGAGAAGCTTCGCAGGCGGGGATGCAGGAAATTTATCTGTATGTGGGAGAAGGAGTAGTATCAGGCAGATTGGGTAACCGTCAGATTTAAGCGGAAGATATTCTGGAGAGTGAAAGGGAGCAGGCATGGCAGGGTTTCGGGAGGTTTTCTGCTTTGCTGGAGGCATCGCAGCAGGAAGAAGAGAGAGTTTTGTTCTGCTGGAGGCATCGCTGTGGGAGGAAGGGAGAGTTTTTGTTCTGCTGGAGGCATTGCTATAGGAGGCAGCTAGGAAGATGGAATTAATTAGTGAATGCAGGAGTGCGGAGTCTTTGTATATTTATGGGGCTGGAGCTATTGCAGATATTTTTTATATTTATTTGAAGCAGAAAAGGATGCAGGAAAAAGTCCGAGCATTTGTAGTTACAAGTCTTGGAGGAAATGTATCGGAAAAGTCTGGATTAAAGGTTGTTAGACTGTCCAGCCATACAGAGCAGTTGAAAAAATCGCTGGTGATTGTAGCCGTACAGGAAGCTGTTCAGGAAGAGATAGAAAAGACGTTAAGGACCGAGGGGATATGCCATTACCGCTGTGTGGATTCTAAGGCGCTTCTGGACGGTTTTTATGAAGAGCTGTACCGGGAGCCTGTTGATGGTTCTAAGGTATTGTTTCAAAACCAGTCTGGAGAAGGCTATGGCGGTAATCCGAAATATATTGCAGAAAAGATGTTGGAGCTTGATGAAAGACGGAAGCTGAATCTTGTGTGGGCGGTATCCCATTACAGAGAAAGGTTTCCGGAACGAATCAGACAGGTGATTTTCGGCAGCGAGGAGTATTACCGGGAGCTGGCTACGGCAAGGGTTTGGATTGACAACAGCAGAAAGGGGCTGTCTGTCAGAAAAAGGGCCGGTCAGTTCTATGTTCAGGCATGGCATGGAGCGGCGCCGGTGAAACGGGTAGAAGGGGATGTGGCGGATAAGCTGCCTTCCTATTATATAGAGGGGGCGAAGCATGATTCTAAGATGGCGGATGTGTTTTTGTCTGGGAGTGAATTTTACACGAAGCTATACAGAAGTTCATTCTGGTATGACGGAGTGATTTTAAAGTATGGACTTCCCAGGCATGATGTTTTTTGGAATACGGGGGAGATTCGGGAGAAGGTGCGTGAATGTTACCGAATTGAAAGGGAGGAAGCGGTCGTACTGTATGCTCCTACGTTTCGGAGTTATGAGGATGCACAATGTTATGATTTGGATATCGAACGGGTGGTATGGGCGCTGAAAAAGAGATTTCACCAGTCTTTCCGGATGATGGTTAGTAGGCATCCGGTGAATTACCAGAAATATGCGTTTGAGAAGGATGCAGAGTATCTGTCGGTGGGGGATTATGATGATTTTCAGGAGCTTCTTGCGGCGGCGGATGTTCTGATTACGGATTATTCGGGCTGTATGTATGACTTTTCTTATACGGGAAGGCCGGTGTTTTTGTATCAGAAGGATTATGAGGCATATCTGGAGGACCGGAATTTTTACATACCGGTGGAAAGGCTTCCTTATGTAAAAGCGCATACAAATGATGAACTGGTAAGAGCGATTGAGGAGTTTGACGGGGAGAGGTATGCGGCTGAATTGGAAGTGTTTATGGATTCTATGGGGAATTATGACCGGGGAAGGGCTTCGGAACAGGTAGTGGAGTATGTAAGAGAGCATGCGCTTGATTTTTAGAGGAGGTTGGTGATTTATGACAGATGCTGTCGGAAAGGGGAAAGGATGAAAAAACTGAGATATATGCACTGGCAGATTGCATACCGGACGGAAAGGGACGCGCCATTTTGTCTGGTGGACAATCCGCCTTATGCCTGGGCGGCGGACCCTTTTCTGATTGAGTATGACGGAACGGTTTATCTGTTTGCGGAGCTTTTTTTGTACCGCTCTGAGCGAAACGGGGTGATTGGGTATTGCCGTTATGAGAACGGGCGGTTTGGAAAGTGGCGGGTTTCTATGGACGAGCATTGGCATCTTTCTTATCCGAATGTGTTTGTCCGGGAGGGGGAGCTGTTTATGTGTCCGGAGTCCTGGCAGAAGAATGAAGTGGGAATTTATAAGCTGGTGGAATTTCCGGATAAATGGGAGCAGACGGAGTGTCTGTTTCGGAATGCCAGATATGTGGATACTACGTTTTTGGAGCATGAGGGGGAGCGTTATATCTTTACGTTTGCGCCTGAGTTTGCCGGGGATGAGGGGAAACTTCTGCTGTTCCGGGAGAAGAGGGACGGCTCTGTAACAGGGCCGGTGACGATTACTTCGGATACGGGTGTTGCGAGGCCGGGAGGAAATATCATCCGGCGGGATGGAAGGATATTCCGGGTATCGCAAAATTGCAGGAATTCCTATGGAGAAGGGCTTGTGTTTAGCGAGATTGATTCGCTGTGGCCGGAGTATCAGGAGCATGTGGTGAGACGGATTTCTCCGGGTGATTTGAATATTGAGACGAAGGAAGAAGTGCTGGGGGTTCATACGTATAACAGGCTTGGAGATATGGAGGTTATTGATATAAAGTTCTACGCGCCGTCGTTTTCGGAGTATCTGGCGGCGAAGCGGACTCATAAGGTTTTTTTGAATAAATATGAGGGGTGATGAGATGGGTCAGAAAGAAAAAGTGATTCTGTTCGGCAGGGGGATGGTTTATGAGAGGAAGAAAGAACGCCTTTTTCGGGATTATGATGTGACGGTGATTCTGGATAACAGGGCTTCCTTAGAAGAGGATAAGGCGGATTGGGAAAATGGAGTAAGAATTGTGAATCCGGCGGAGATTGTCCGTTATGCGGAAGGGAAGATTATTTTACTGTCCTATGCAGTAGGGGAGATGTATAACCAGCTTAGGAGTCTGGGAGTGGAGGAGGAACGTATTCAGTTCGGGGTAATGGTGGAACCTTTTAATACGTTTGAGAGGATGTTGTTTTCTGGCGGTGGAGAACTGGCTGCCGATGGAGGAGAGATTTTTTACCGGAATGAAGAACTGGGACTGTATATTAAGACGGACCCTTCTGATTTGGAAGGACTAACGGATTTGCTGAAAAGTACGACTTTGTATCCGGATTCCGAGGGGATTTTAAAGGAGCTTCCGTTAGCTCCGCTGGATGATACGTATGGTATGGGGCGGGGGATGCCGGTTGACCGGTATTATATTGAATCGTTTCTGGGTTGCCATAAGGATTTGATTCATGGGAGAGTAATGGAAATCGGAGACCGTATGTATACGGAGAAATTTGGCGGAGAACGGGTTGGAGAATCGGTGATTCTTCATGTGGAGAAGGAGTTGCCGGAAATTAATCAGATAAAGGGGGACTTGTCTACAGGGGAAGGACTGGAGGCGGAACGTGTGGACTGTCTGATCTGTACCCAGACGCTGCCGTTTATCTATGATTTTCCGTCTGCGGCGGAGCACATTGTGAAACTCTTAAGAAGGGGAGGAAGCGCGCTGATTACGGCGGGAGGTATTTCGCAGATTATTCAGTATGAGAAGATTCATTATGGCCATTTTTGGAGTTTTACGGAGCAGTCTTTGAGAAAGTTGTTTGAGGATATCGAGGGTGTGGAATCGGTAGATGTAAGGGTGTATGGAAATGTGAAGACAGCGTCGGCATTTCTTTATGGAATTAGCAGTGAAGAGTTGGAGACGGAGGAGTTGGATTACCAGGATTCCTGTTATCAGGTGTTGATTGGGGTTTGGGTGAAGAAAAGGTGAGGAAAGAAAGATGAAGAAGATTCTACATATGATGCCGCCGGAGGTCAGTAACGGCGTATTCCGGTATGTGTTTAATCATATGCCGTATATGGACCGGTCGAAGTATGAGTTTTCCTTTCTGACCAGGGCGGCAAAGGAATTGGTGGAAACAAGGGAATATGAGAATTACCGCTTTCCGGTTTATCTTCTGAAAGGTGTTCAGCGGGAGGGACGGGAGGGATTTGTAAAGGAAATCCGGAGTGTCTTAAGCCATGGATTTGATGCGGTTCATTTGCATACCAGTTCCTGGAGAGGGTTTCTGATTGAAGAGATTGCGATGGAGATGGGGATTCCGAAGGTGATTGTGCATTCTCATAGTTCGGGGATTGATTTTGTGGACGCTGGGGAGAGGGAGAAGCAGGTTAAGGAGCATATGGCGTATAAGGAGCAGTTTTGTATGGATTATGCGACGGATGTGTGCGCGTGTTCTAAGCTGGCGGCTGACTGGCTCTTTCCGGTGGGGATTCCGAGAGAGCAGATACGGATTCTTCCGAATGCGGTGGATGTGAAGAGGTTTCGATTTGATAAGAGGGTTCGGGATGAGGTTCGCAGAAGGCTGGGCGTGGAAGGACGGATTGTGGCAGGACATGTGGGCCGTTATAGTTATACGAAGAATCAGGAGTTTCTGGTGAGGTGTTTTGCAGAAAGTTGGAAGAGGAATCCGGACTTGTATTTGATTCTGATGGGACAGGGGGAGAATATTGCGTCGGTGGAGAGGCTGGTAGATGAGCTGGGAATGAAGGAGAATATAAAGTGTTATGGCTGGAGGGAGGATACACCGGATTTTCTTCAGGCGATGGATGTGTTCTGTCTGCCGTCTGTGTTTGAAGGGCTGCCGATCTCGGTGGTAGAGGCGCAGGCGGCGGGGTTAAAGTGTCTTGTTTCTAATAACGTAACAAGAGAGGTAAAGA
>CAOKJI010000155.1 GCA_948468495.1 uncultured Dorea sp.
TCTTCATTGATATTGTACAGGCGGTCAATACATTATGCAGTTATCTGGCCCTGCGTCATCTGGAGCGGCCGGAACTTTTGTACGAACAATATGGAATCAGGAAGGCGGACGTGATACTGGTTCTTGGGAGCGATCTCCCCTGTCTGGCGGAAAAAGCATGCGCATTATGGAATAAGGGGCTGGCGAAATATCTGGTATTCTGCGGAGGCGTCGGCCATTCTACCGGGAATCTGAAAGAGAAAGCGGGCAAAATTATGGGTAGGGACGTCGGAGAACTGCCGGATTCAGAAGCAGAGCTTTACGCGGTTCTTGCAGAAAAACAGTACCATGTTCCGGAAAAAGCTGTTATAATTGAGAAAAATTCTACAAATACTGCGGAAAATGTAAAATATGCCATGCGGATTTTAGAGGAGAAGCAGATTAGGAGCCAGTTCATGCTTCTGATGCAGGATCCAATCCTGCAGAGAAGAAGTTATGTGACAGCTCTGGATTTTGTGCCGGAAGAGACGCTCCTGATTTCTTATGCGCCCTTTATCCCTTCCGTCAGCATAGAAGGAAACCGTCTTCCGGACATTCCCTATCTGTGGGAGGAAGGCCGCTTCTATGAACTTCTTCTGGGAGAGATGCGGAGGCTTCGGGATGACGGAAATGGCTACGGGCCAAAAGGAAAGGGATTTATCCGCCATGTGGATATTCCAGAAGAGGCGGAAGCGGCGTGCCGGATTGTGTCGGAACATTTTGCAAGGTATGATACACGTGTGACGAAGGAGTAATGAGAAACTATGGCTGGAAGATATAAGCTGATCGCGCTGGATATGGATGGAAACGGCCTGCCGGAAACAGGTAGAAAAATTTTTATAAAAAAGGATTGACTCTCACACTATGGCAGGCGGTAGGATAGATATGAGCTCAAAGAAAGAACACTCCGGAGGTAACGAGAATGTTGAAAATAGGAGATTTTTCAAAATTATCCAGAGTCAGTATCCGAATGCTGCGCCATTACGACAAAATCAACCTGCTGAAACCGGTTAAGGTAGATGAAGTCAGCGGATACCGGTATTACAGTGAGGAACAGCTTCTTATTATGGCAAGGATTCATGTGCTGAAAGATATGGGATTCGGTCTTTCGATGGTTCGTGAAGCTCTCGCGTGCTATGATGACAAAGAAGCGTTGGAACAATATCTTAAGGGTCGGCATGCAGAACTGGAAGCTCTTTTAGAGCAGACAGCAAGACGGTTACGCTCTCTGGAAACAGCCATGGAGTGGCTGAGAAAGGATGGTACTATGAATTATGATGTTGTATTAAAAACATTGCCGGAAAGACAGGTGGCAAGCGTCCGTCAGGTAATACCTGCATATGAAGAAGAAGGAAGATTGTGGCATGTTCTGTTTCAGGAAACGGCGTCCATGAATATGAAGATGGCGGAGCCGCCTTATGTCAGTGCGCTTCTTCACGACGAAGAATATAAAGAGGCTGATGTGGATGTTGAGGTACAGGTTAGCGTAAAAGGAACGTATGCTGATACAGAACATGTACGGTTTAAGGTTCAGCCCGAAATGAGTGTGGTTAGCATTACGTTTGGAGGTTCCTACAAACAATTTCGGGAAGCGTATGCATCTCTTGCCTCATGGACGGAGGCGAATGGTTATGAATTCTGTGGGCCGATGATGGACATTTATCATGTGGGGCCTCATGAGACGCAGAACCCGGAAGAGTTTATCACTGAAATTTGTTGCCCAGTACAGAAGAAATAGAAATACTGTTTACAGGTTGTTTAAAATCATCAGCCGGATTACCGGTTGATGATTTTATTTGCTTTGGGTATAATTGGGATAGAAAGATTTGCGGAAAGAGGCAGAGGAGGAGCGGGGCATATGAATAAGCGCTTTAATATTACAGGAACCTGTATTCCTGAAAAGCATTATATGGCTGACACGTCAGATAAAATTGATAAGATTATAGGTTTCATTGAGCAGGATTCTTATTTTACGATAAACCGGGCCAGACAATATGGGAAGACTACAACGCTCTTGCTATTATGGAGGCGTCTGAAAGAGCAGTATATCGTGATTAATACCAGCTTTGAAGGTATGGGGAACGAGGCTTTTCGCTCAGAAGAAGCTTTTGTGCGGAGATTCTGCACCCGGGTGGCTGGAAGTCTTCGGCTGTCGGGCTATGACAGCGGGCTGGCAGATTTTTGGAGTACATTTTATGAAGAAGAGAATATGGATACGCTGAAAGAGCGTATCAGTGTCTTTTGCAGACAGACGGGAAGAGAAGTACTGCTTTTTATAGATGAAGTAGATAAAAGCGCTGATAATCAGATGTTTTTAAATTTTCTTGGTATACTTCGGGAACTGTATTTAGAGAGGGCAATGGGGGCGGTTACATTTAAGAGTGTTATTCTTGCAGGGATATATGATATTAAGAATCTAAAGCTTAAACTGCGGCCAGAGGAAGAGAGAAAGTATAATTCACCATGGAATGTGGCGGTGGATTTTCCGATTGATATGAATCTGAATATTTCTGAGATTTGTTCGATGCTTCAGAATTATCAGGAGGATAGAGGAACTGTGTTCTGCATAGAAGAGGCGGCTAGGGAACTATACAGATATACGTCAGGATATCCGTTTCTGGTTAGTTTGGTGTGTCTTTGGGCAGATGAAAGACTGCCCGAGAATATGGAACCCGGGGAGAGATGGGCGAAAGAGGGAATCAGGGTAGCAGTCAGGGAAATATTAAAAAGTACGTATACGTTATTCGATGATGTGATAAAGAATATTGAAAATCACGAAAAATTCAAAAGATTTATTGAGGCTGTTCTGCTGGAAGGGAGGCAGATTCCATATAAGCTGTCGAATCCGGAAATAGAACTTGGAGTTACATTTGGAATCATTGCGGAGGATAATGGAATCTGTAAGATTTCAAATATGATATTTGAAACCTATATTTATGACCATATTATTGCCGCAAAACTGATGGAAAAAACGATATTATCTGTTCCGAGGAGCAGGTTTATTACAGAGGATCATGTTCTGGATATGAATGGGATATTAGAAAAATTTCAGGAGTTTATGAGAGCAGAATACAGAAAAAGGAATGATACATTTCTCGAAAAGCAGGGGAGGTTGTTATTTCTTGCCTTTTTGAAGCCAATTATTAATGGAGTAGGACATTATGTTGTAGAACCTGAAACCAGAAATAGCAGAAGAATGGATGTTGTGGTATTTTATGGAAAAAAAGAGTATATTTTAGAGTTAAAGCTGTGGTATGGGGAAAGCCGGTTTTCGGAAGGAGTAGACCAGCTTGCGGATTATATGGACAGCAGAGGACAGGAACGGGGGTGGCTGCTGACATTCTGCTTCAATGAAGGACGTGAGAAAAAAGCGGAGGATTATACCAAAGAAATTCAGATTGGAGCTGGAAAAATCATTTATTCATTTGTGGTATAGGCTATTTACAAAAAGTTCAGATTCAGGGTGTATGGGCTTTTTTGACGTTGATCAGGATATGGCAGGTCAAAATTCCTGAATTGAAATTATGCGGGAGATATGATAGAATTGAAAAGAATTGTATGTTACAGATATCCTGTTTGAAAGGATGCAGAAAGATTGAAAAGGGTGCGCTGGACGAGAGGTACGGCAGGGCATGAGGGCAGTGATAAAGGCGCGGCCCTTATGTATGGAGGATACAGATAATATGGAAAGATATAAGCAGGAATTTATTGAATTTATGGTGGAGAGCAACGTATTGAAGTTCGGAGATTTTACATTGAAAAGCGGAAGAAAATCTCCTTTTTTTATGAACGCGGGAGCCTATGTGACCGGGACCCAGCTTAGGAGGCTGGGAGAATACTATGCGAAAGCAATCCATGATACATATGGTCTGGATTTTGACGTACTGTTTGGGCCGGCTTACAAAGGGATTCCCCTTGCCGTAGCGACGACGATGGCGATTAGCAGTCTGTATGGCAAGGATATCCGCTACTGCTCGAACAGGAAGGAAGCAAAGGACCATGGGGATGCGGGAATCCTTCTTGGTAGCAGCCTGAAGGATGGAGACCGGGTGGTAATCATCGAGGATGTGACAACCTCCGGCAAGTCGATTGAAGAGACGTTCCCGATTCTTAAGGCGCAGGGAGATGTGGAGATTAAAGGCCTGATGGTTTCGCTGAACCGTATGGAAGTGGGGAAAGGCGGGAAGGTCAGCGCGCTGGATGAGATTAAGGAATTATATGGATTTGAGACCGGCGCTATTGTAACGATGGAAGAGGTAGTGAAGTATCTGTACAACCGGGAATGTCAGGGGAAAATTGTGATTGACGATACATTAAAATCAGCAATTGACGCATATTATGAAGAGTATGGAATTTAGAGCGTGCCCCCCAATTCATTCCTGCAATCTGTCGCCCCACTTCACACCAGATTTTACGCTGAATTTGGTCAATGTAGCCTACTACACCTCCCAAATCCAGCATAAAATCTGATGCAAATTGGGACGGCATCTTGTAAAAAGCAATTTGGGAACACGCTCTAGAAGAGGTAAGAAAAAAGGCTGATTTTATAGAAGAAGACTAGGAGGGAATGAACAATGAATGAGAAAGCATTTAAGACAATGGGGATTACCGGCGCCGCCAGTATTGCAATCGGGGTTGTGATGATTGTGACTGGCATTACGACGGGAGTGATTGCGGTTGTCTGCGGAGGACGTCTGCTGAAGAATAAAGAGGGCCTGATGTTCTAGTATGAATAAGAGAGGGAATGGACTGCGTTTTTTAGGTAAGGTATTATTTGTACTTTATATTGGTTTTATTATTTATTTCCTGCTTTTTTCGGAATGGTACGGAAGAGGGGCGATGAGGGAATACCGGTATAATCTGGTGTTATTTAAGGAGATTAAAAGGTTCTGGATATATAGGGAACAGCTTGGATGGTACGCGGTTTTTACCAATCTGTTTGGAAATGTGCTGATTTTTGTGCCGTTTGGCTTTTTCCTGCCTATGGCGAGCAAATATAAATACAGAAGCTTTTTTTCGGCTGTATTCTACAGCTTTGCACTGAGTCTGTGCGTAGAGACGTTCCAGCTTCTTGCGAAGGTGGGGAGTTTTGACGTGGATGATATGGTATTGAATACGCTGGGAGGGGCGCTGGGTTACATTGCGTTTACGATATGCGCGGCGATAAGGAGAAATTATGGGGTTCATAAGAAATCTAAAAGAAAAGGCTGAGGAGAGAGCTAAGGCGCGCCAGAGACGAAAGCGGGAGAAAGAGAGGCAGAGACGGCGCTATTATAAGCATGGTCAGGTGAAGCTAAAGCATTCAAAACGGGGAATGATTTCCAGTGGACTGGCATTTACGTCGGCGTTTTTGATGATGCTGATATTTTCTGTTTCGTACATAAGCAGGGGAGAGGTTACGATATTCGTGGGCCTTACGGGCCTTTTGGTTCTTGCTATGACAGTCGTTGGGATAGAGCAGGGAATCAAGGGCTTTAAGGAGCGGGAAAAGAATTATGTGTCCTGCAAAAGCGGTATTGCGTGTAATGCAGTGCTTCTGCTTATATTTATTGCAACATATATAAGGGGGTTT
>CAOKJI010000156.1 GCA_948468495.1 uncultured Dorea sp.
GGATGTGTAACGATGGATGGGAGCAGGGCTGGCATGAGAGAAACGGCGGTAATCTGTCTTACCGTATGAAAGCAGAAGAGGTGGAAGAAGTAAAGAAATATTTTAGCGAGAACGGTTCGTGGAGGGAAATCGGAACCAGCGTGCCGGAGCTTGCGGGCGAGTATTTCATGGTGACAGGCAGCGGCAAATATTTCCGCAATGTGATTCTGGAGCCGGCAGACAGTATCTGTATCATCGAGCTGGATGATAAGGGTGAGAATTACCGGATCCGCTGGGGACTTGTCAACGGCGGCAGGCCTACCAGCGAGCTTCCGAGCCACCTGATGAATCATGAGGTGAAGAAAGCGGCTACGGGCGGGGCTCACCGGGTCATCTACCACGCCCATACCACCAATGTGATTGCCCTTACCTTTGTACTGCCGCTGAAGGACGAGGTATTTACAAGGGAGCTGTGGGAGATGGCGACAGAGTGCCCGGTTGTATTCCCGTCGGGAATCGGCGTGGTGGGCTGGATGGTTCCGGGAGGCCGGGACATCGCGGTGGCTACCAGCGAGCTGATGAAGCAGTATGATGTGGCGGTTTGGGCGCATCATGGGATGTTCTGCTCCGGGGAGGACTTTGATCTGACCTTCGGGCTGATGCATACGGTGGAGAAGTCGGCGGAGATTCTTGTGAAGATGCTGAGCATGCGCCCGGATAAGCTGCAGACCATCTCGCCGCAGAATTTCCGCGATTTGGCAGTGGATTTCAAGGTGACCCTGCCGGAGAAATTCCTGTATGAAAAATAACAGGATGCTTATATTTTAATGTGAAGGAGGAACAAAGAAATGGTAAA
Organism: uncultured Dorea sp.; assembly: GCA_948468495.1. The sequence continues at coordinate 836 of CAOKJI010000156.1, forward strand.
TCGGTTTGTATTGAATGGGATTTCCTATCATGGAAAGGGAGCGATTCAGGAGATTCCGGGGATTGTTAAGAACAAGGGTTTTGGGAAGGCGTTTATTGCTTCTGACCCGGATTTGGTGAAATTTCAGGTGACGAAGAAAATAACGGATCTGCTGGACGCCGAAAATATGGCGTACGAGGTGTATTCGGATATTAAGCCGAATCCTACGATTGAGAATGTAAAGGCGGGCGTTGCGGCATATAAGGCGTCGGGAGCCGATTATATGATTACGGTCGGAGGCGGTTCTTCGATGGATACCGGCAAGGCAATTGGCATCATCATCAATAATCCGGAATTTGAGGACGTCCGTTCCCTGGAGGGCGTAGCGCCTACGAAGAACGCTACAGTATTTACCATAGCAGTGCCGACGACCGCCGGAACTGCCGCGGAGGCGACGATTAATTATGTAATTACCGATGTGGAGAAGAAACGGAAATTTGTCTGTGTGGATACCAACGATATTCCGAATATCGCAATTGTGGATCCGGATATGATGTCTACGATGCCAAGAGGACTGACGGCGGCAACCGGTATGGACGCGCTGACACATGCTATCGAGGGATATACAACGAAGGCGGCGTGGGATTTGGCCGACTGCCTGAATTTAGAGGCGATTCGTCTGATTGCGAAAAGCCTGCGGGATGCGGTGGAAAATAAGCCGGAAGGCCGGGAAGGAATGGCTCTTGGGCAGTATGTAACAGGAATGGCATTTTCCAATGTGGGACTTGGAATCGCCCATTCCATGGCGCATACGTTAGGAGCGGTATACGATACCCCTCATGGGGTGGCCTGCGCGATGATGCTGCCGATTGTTATGGAATACAATGCGGAGTGCAGCGGGGAGAAATACCGCGAGATTGCCAAGGCTATGAATGTGGTCGGCGTGGACGGGATGAGTCAGGAAGAGTACCGGAAGGCTGCAATTGAGGCGGTTAAGAAACTGTCTGCAGATGTGGGGATTCCTGCAAAGCTTGAGGCGCTGAAAGAAGAGGATTTGGATTTTCTGGCTGAGTCGGCTTATGCGGACGCCTGCAGGCCCGGTAATCCGAAAGATACGAATGTGGAGGATTTGAAGGAGCTGTTCCGTAAGTTGATGTAATCTACAGGAAGTTACAGTTCGCAGAAGGGCTGGCTTTCCGGGGAGTTTAGATACCGCAGCCTGAAAGGCAGATTTCCTATATATTGTTATATTTGCTTAATGAGCCGGTTTTGCGTGTGAGTGCGTGAAACCGGCAAAAAATGGGAAAGCGCATTGCCGCGGGATATGGAAGTTGTGAGATAGAGGCTTGCTTGCTTTTGGTTCAATCTGCGTCCTCTAGGCGGTGTGTAAAAAGTAACCTCGTGAGGTTACTTTATCTATTATAACCGCAAAACTGTTGATTTTTATTCCGTATTGCGATATTCTGTACAAAATGGAGGTGGAAGATATGATTGACAGACCCTTATATATAGATAAGATTATGGCTTATGTTGATACGCCGTTTATTAAAATCCTTACGGGAGTGCGCCGCTGCGGAAAGTCTACTATATTAAATATGATTATGGAGAAGCTGCGCACAGAAAGGAATATTCCCGGCAGCCGTATTGTCAGCTATCGTTTTGACTCTATGGAGTATGAGGGTATGACTGCGAAGCAGATGTTCATGGAGTTGAAGGGCAGGCTGTCGGAGAATGGGAAGACTTACCTGTTCCTTGATGAGATGCAGGAGGTAGAAGGCTGGGAGAGGATTGTAAATTCCCTTGCTTCCGACTATGATGTGGATATTTATGTCACGGGTTCAAATTCCCGTATGATGTCTTCCGAAATTTCAACCTATCTGACTGGACGGTACATTTCCTTCCGTATTTATACATTATCGTTTGGAGAGTATCTTGATTTTAAATCAAAGCATACAAAGCTGTCTGATCTGAGGGCGGAACTTGCCGAGTATATCAGGCTGGGAGGTTTTCCCGCTGTACATTTGCAGCATTACACACAGGATGAAGTGTATACGATTGTCAGGGATATTTATAATTCCACGATTTTCTCAGATATTGTAAAGAGGAACCAGATCCGTAAAATTGACCAGCTAGAGCGTGTGGTGAAATATACGTTCCAAAATGTCGGCAATACCTTTTCGGCAAAGTCGATATCGGATTATCTGAAGGCAGAGCGGCGGAGGCTTGATAATGAAACGGTATATAGTTATCTTGAAAAACTGGAAAAGGCATATTTGCTGCACCGCTGTTCAAGGTATGACCTGCGGGGAAAAGAAATTCTAAAAACACAGGAGAAATTCTATCTGGCGGATGTGTCTATGAGATACAGTGTTCTGGGATATACGCCGGACGCGGCAGCTGCGAGCTTGGAAAACGTAGTTTATCTGGAGCTTTGCCGCAGAGGATACACAGTCTATATCGGAAAATTTGACGAAGGGGAGATTGATTTTGTGGCAGACAGGCAGAATGACAGGATATATGTCCAGGTAACGCAGGAAATCCGTACAGAAAAAACAGAAAAGCGTGAATATGAACGGCTGCTTCAGATTAAAGATAATTACCCAAAGTATGTGCTGCGTACAGATGCTTTTGCCGATGGCAATTATCGGGGAATTAAGACAATGCATGTTGCAGACTTCCTGCTTGATAAAAGCTTTTAAAGTTTCTGCTCGCGGTTTATAGTTTGCGCAAAAGGCAGCAGTCCGTTATGGTATACCCTTGCAGGAAATACAGATGCTGTGATAAACTAAAGCTGCATTGAGTTTTAGTCAGGATACAGCGTTTGTTTTCTGGGAAAGAAGGCGTAATATGCAGAAAAGATTTAATGTTACCGGATTGTGCCTACAGCAATATCATTATATGGTGGATATTACAAAACGGCTGGAAGAGATAAAGAATCTGGTGGATAACGGAGAATATCTTGCGATAAATAAGGCAAGGCAGTATGGAAAGACCACGACTCTGTGGAGCCTGAAGGAGAAGCTTCAGAGGCAGTATCATGTATTTTTGATTAGTTTTGAGGGAATGACAGGAGAAGTATTCCGAAGTGAGACGTCATTTTGCCGGCGGTTTTACAGTTATCCCGTATCTGTAAACTGATGGATGAAAGGGTTCCCGGAACGGACGGTTTTTCAGATAAAAGAACAGCGTGGACAAAAGAAGGTTTCCTGATGGCTGTCCGCATATTGTTAACAGAAGACAATACCTTGTTTGATTCTCTGGATAATAAATTAATGGACTATCCGGAGCTGAAAGAAATGCTGAAAGATTTGCTGCTGCGGGGCAGGATGATAGAGTATGTACCGGGTGATATAGGGATTCGGATGGCGGCAATGTTTGGCTTTGTCACGATAAAGGATGGGGCGGCAGTTGTGGCTAACCGCATATTTGAGACTCGTCTTTATAATGGATTTCTTGCAGAACAGGCAAGAAATATCGAGATATCCCGGTTTGCAGCAGATGAGAAATCCCGGTTTGTTGTTGATGGGCGGCTGGATATGGAGCTGGTTATTGAGAAATTCACTCTGCACTACACAGAGCTTTTTGGCTGCAGTAATGAGAAATTTATGGAGGATAACGGACGGTGTATTTTTCTTCTTTATATCAAACCCATTATCAATGGGACGGGGAATTACTATATTGAGTCAAGAACCAGGAATAACAGAAGAACAGATGTGATTATTGATTTTCTGGGACAGCAGTATGTTGTAGAACTGAAAATCTGGCGCGGCATGGAATATAACCAGAGAGGTGAAGAACAGCTTGTGGATTATCTGGATGCGTATCACCTGAAGAAAGGATATATGGTTAGTTTTAATTTCAATAAGAAAAAGCGGGTGGGTGTGAATCGGATTGAACTGGGAGATAAGCTTTTGATATAGGCTGTCGTGTGATAAAGTCTGCATATTGAATTTGGTCAAATTAAAAAGCCGTTCTCACAAGGTATGGTAATAAGGACAGGCTTGTGGTAAAATACAGGTTGTGCAGACAGTTTGGTAAATTACCGATTGTTTAGCTATATGAGAATCTGAATGGATGGGTGGTACGGCGTGAAATTATTTGATTTATTTGGCAAGAAAGACGAAAAGGATGCAGTGGGAAAGAGCAGACGGGAGTATGATATCAGGGAGCTGGAGATTTATTCCGGCATGAGGGTTATTGTGGAAAATGTCAGGGGGGAAATGCTCTTTATTGCCGATTTGCAGGAACTTCAGAAAAATATGGCGGAATTGCACCAGTATACGCAGGCGGAAACTTCGATGGGGAAAGATGAATGTAAAGAAACAGATTCTGTCCCGGTAAAAATTCGCGGCTATAACGATATGGAAAGAAAGGCTGTTTTTATGGAGGCGAGCATTACCCCTAAGCAGAAACATGTATGGAAGGCGGAGAATCTGGTTGTTTTAAAGGTGGAAAATGAGCGTTCCTATCCGCGTTTTCGTACCGATATCGATGCGGCGATTGCAGCTCCGGGCGGGGCGGCCGAAAAGGAAGAACCCTGTAAGCTTTTGAATATCAGTGTAGGCGGGGCTAGTATCGGCTCAAAACGCCGCTATTATAAAGGAGATACATTTTTACTTAAAGCAGGACTGGGCGGGGAGAATACGACGAATATTTTATATTGCGAAGTTCTTCGCATCACAGAAAAGAAAAAAGAGTGGTTTGAGTATGGCTGCCGTTTTCTGGAGCTTAC
>CAOKJI010000157.1 GCA_948468495.1 uncultured Dorea sp.
CGTATCAGAAAGGATATATGCCGCGCATTCCCACATTCCGATGCTTTCACACTCGTCAATCCGCTTAAGCTGCAGTTCAATCTTCTCCATCGTATCCAGCAGACTCTTATTCTGCATCGTTAACTGCACTGTATTCGATGAACCGGCAGAACTCCCTCTTGTATAAGTCCTGTTTTCAGACTGGCTCTCTGAAGTGCCGGACGTCTCGCCTCTCGTAGTTGATTTGCTGACTGTATCACTGGATGACGCCGATACTCCTTTTGTATTTGTCTCTGGCGTGATACCGCTCAATGCAACCTGTCCCACGCCGATTGCTGCTGCCGCCGCTATACTTGCTCCGCCTGTCAGCGGCGCCAGTGCGATGCTGGCTGCTCCCAGCGCAATCTGTCCCAATGCCTTTCCTGCTGTTGCAAACGAGTCTGGTTTGGATAGGGAATCCGATGTTCCTCTGCCTTCCTGATGACTGCTCCCGGTCTGCCGGGAATAGCTCTCTGAGCGGGAAGTTCCAGTCGTCGTGCCATGGGACAGCGCGTCCGATATATTTAACGCCATATTTTTCCCATAGGACATCTGCACATTTGCAAAAGGCGATAATTGCGTATAAATTGTTTCGTAGGATTTTTTGATTTCTTCCAACTGTTTCGACGGCGCGCTTTTGGCCAGCACAATTACGGTATATGCCTGCCCCTGCATTGCAAAAATGAGTTTTTCCAGCCCCTGGATAAATGTCTTGTTGTCTTTAAAATCATCGTCCTTATTCTTCGCCACACAGGATACCGCCGCAATATTCTTCGACCTGATTTCCGACAAAACTTCTTCTGCCTCAGAATCCAGCAAATCCTCTGCCTGTACCCCCGGAAATTGTCCGGCAAGCGCATTCCGCAGAGTATCTTTTAGGGATTTTGAAGTCCTTCTGTTATCATATGCGCGAATCCCCATATAAAAATCTGTCTTCTTCCCATCGCTGTCCGCAATAATATACACGCCGCAATTTAACCCCTGCACCGCATTAAATACAGATGCAAATTTGTAAGTAGAATACTCATTATTCTGATATACCATTTCTGTAATCCGAAAAAAGCGGATGGCCGATATATTCTTCAGCTTTTCATCTATAGGTACAACCTCTAATTCTGTAAGCTTGTACAGATATTTTTTCAGTACAATATCATCTACCAATGCGGCGGCTTCATTCAGATTGGCCTGAAGTTCTGCAAATGCAGGCTGCTCTGTTGGGGCAGGTTCGGCCGCATCCATCCGCTGCGGAATGATCTCTATCATATCTTCTCCATAACTGCGTCTATCACTCATTACTTTTTATTCCTTTCGCTGCGTAACAATATATGTAACCGTCCCTGCCACTGCTGCTCCTGCCAAAGCTCCTGCTACCACAGGCGCTTCTACAGCAAATGCTACCGCGCCGCCTATAACCGCCCCTGCGGCTGCTCCTGCGGCGGCTTTTGTTCCCCGGTAACTGCCCTCCCGCATATCACGCATTTTCTGCTCCTGATACGCGGAATTTCCCCTTGGCGGGACGTCTCTTTCCGTTCTTCCGCTGTTTCCACGATGATTTACCGAAGACACAGACGCAGGCTTTTCCTTTACCGGACGCAGATAACGAACGACCTCTTTCAAATGTTCCACCCGTTCATGGGAAAAATTCCAGAGTACGTCTACCATCAGATTGTTCATATACTCATCATCCCATGTACTCCTATCTTTCTGGAAACTATTCCCGTCATGTTCATCATACAGACCGTCCATTGCTGACGCTATTCTCTCCATTTCCTCAAACTTTGCAAACGTGGGATCGACCAAAAGACTGTCCTTCATCATAATTCTAACCTTACGTACACTATTCGATTCCACCGCTTCTTTAAAAACGTTTGTTACTGCCATATGCTCCTCCTTCATTGAGATAAAATGCTTTTTTGTGACAATCCTTTATATTTCTAATATAGATTCTACTTTGCCTCTAATCATCCCCAGCCATTCCAGTTTTTTCTCACATTCATCGATTCTTTTTTCTGCCTGCTCCTGATCCGTTGCAAAGCTTTCCAACTCGCTAAGTTTTTCTTTCAATACATTGTCTAACCGTTGAAATTCCAACGAGAACGTCTTTGCAATTTGTTCTGACTGTTTGACCGCATACTTCCTCGTCTCATTTCCAAATTCATCTATATTAGCCTGAACCGGCATTAAGAATACCTCTGCAATTTCATCTCCAGGAATATACCTCACTGTTTCATATTTATCTCTCCAATATCCGGATTCCTCAAACCATGTCCATGGCTTATACCATTTCTTATTTGTGTTTTTCACAAATTCTTCTCCGACTTTTTCCTGTTTTTCTTTTACAAACTTCTCAATGGGAACCGAATCCGATGATATGATGCTTCCGCCCATCAGTTTAACCGGCTCAATCGTAATGCCCGAAACCATATCCATGGTCAGAGACTCCAGTTTCTGTCTATATTCTCCTAAAAGCGCATTGCTTGTCTCAATCAGATTTCTCCTGACAAGTTCATCCAAATCTTCTTCAAAGTCAGGTTTCAGATTATTTGCGAATCTTTCTAGCTGTTCTACTTCTTCCTCTGCATCTTCAACACTCAGCTCCTTCCCAACAAGCTTATCCAGCTTTTTTGTTACTTTTGTCTGATATGTTTTTACTACATTTTTAATAACATTTGTAGAATCATTTGTTACATCAGTAACTGCATTTTTAACTTTTTCTTCAAAAGACTGTGCCTCTTTTACATCATCTACTTTTCGGCGTATTTCATCAAGCTGCTGCACAATTTTCTCGCTTTCATCCTGTCTGCCTGCCAGCTCCCGTTTGGTCTCTTCATAGCACCCCACTTCTTCTAATTTGTGCATAAAAGTATCTGCAATATTCTTTATCTTCGCTGTCTTGGCATATTTCTGGACATACTGCCGGATTGCCGCCTCAATTGAAGGGATGCCTGTATGTATCAGTGCCTCAGAGTACCGGTCATTATTTTCTGCCGCTTCTGCAAGCTGATTCTTTATCTCTCCCTTTATACTTACCGGAAGAACAGCATATTCTTCAAAATGAAGCTGTTCATTCCGGTTTAATTTTCTCACCTTAAGCTCCGTCTCATCCAGCGTATCCTCATCGACCTCATCTGTTTTGCTTTGAATCATCCGGATATTCAGTGCAGGAAGGGCAGCCGCCGGGAATAAATTGGGGTTCATAATACCATGCCGTTTCAGATATTCCCGGATACGGCTCAGAGTCTGTTCTGTCGCCCCGTCTTCTTTTCTTCTGTCATCCATTTTATTCACAACAAAAATGAATCTGTCTTTTGATTGCTTTCCTCCTACATCCATGCTGTCAGCTACCCGGTGCAGTAATGTATTATCATCATCCGAGCCAAAGGTTCCTTCCATAATATACAAAACAAGGGATTTGGAAGATTTTCCAAGAAACTCGCTCTGTACCTTTTTATGCTGGGGGTCTCTTGAGTTATTGGGACCCGGAGTATCAACCAGAACAAGGGAAACATCCTCCGCTGTAACAAATGGGATATTCCCTTCTGCCCTTATCTCTGAAACCTCTTCATCCGCATTCAGTCTTTCCATGATATTATAAGTTAGATTTTGATGCGTTTCCGTCAGCCTGCCACCTTTGTTGTAGACCTCTCCTTCCCACGAATCGTTGTCATTATCCTTGATTTTCGTAATAATTGCAGTGCATGCTTCCTGTTTGGAAGGCATTAACTTTTCCCGCAGCATGGAGTTAATCAGTGTAGATTTTCCGGCGCTCATTGTGGCAACCACACATACTTCAAAATCACTGCTCTTTGCGTGTTTAAAAGCATTAGAAATCTCATCATCCCTCAGCTCCGCAAAAGGACCTTCCTGAATTTCCCGGAATACCTCGTCAATCAAAACTTCCTTATCCGAAGTCTCCTTCGCAGGTTTTCGCTCCAGCTTTACATTCGTCAGCGTTTTCTTTTCATATGCATCTGCCAGCACCTCGTCTAAATCTTCATAATCCAGCATCGTACCATGAAAAATAATCTCAAAAGCGCTGTCATTATATTCCCCCACCAGGATATCTGGAAGTTCTTCAATCCATTCCTGCAGCCGCGAACCTGGCGCTGCTTTCTCTCTTAATTTACTATTTCCTGCTGGGTTCCTTCCATCTACAGTAATCTCTGTTTCCAGCTTATAAGGGTTGTACTTTATAAACACTTTTTTCATTTTAATCCAGTCCTCCGTATAGTATTTTCTCTAAATAGTACATTCCGCATCTTTTGCTCATAATCTCATACTGACCTTCATCCTCCCATCCCGGCTCCGAATATACCGACAAATCGTATTCCGGATATCCGAATTTCTTTGAATACAGATGGTATTCATCCATTTCATCCTCTGACAGCATTTCCCCATAATGCTTTTTCTTTATCAAATAAGCGAAATACGCTGAAAGCGGACAAATAACCGGCTGCTCATATCCCAGTCCTTTCAAATCTCTCCTGATTCCATCCATACTTGTCTGAATACAGTCCTCTCCCCTCTTAAAACTATCTAATTTATTCAGAACAAACACGATCTTATGATGCGGAACATGATTGGATACCCATCTAAAATGGGATATCTCTTCATCCGTTCCCAGCTTATTTGCATTTAATATGTATACAAGAAAATCATACTGCTCCTCCGTCAGAATCTTTCTGGAAAGATTCCCATGAGACCTGTTGACTGCTGAATTAACACCCGGCGTGTCAATCAGACATATCCTGTGTACCTCTTCGCTCAGTGTTCGGAAATACGACGCCATTGATATGGTTCCCTGCCATTCGTAACTATTTAAGTCCTCTTCCCCGGCGTCCATCACAAGCTTTGATGTCTGCAGATGAACAAGCCTGTCTTCAAAAGGCTTGCTGTAAATCGAGCAGATACCTCCGGTACAGACCTCCTGTGACGTCCGGGCAATCCGTTTCCCGACTAACGCATTAATCAGCGTCGATTTCCCAGCGCTTATATTAGCAGTAACAATAATCCTGGTCTCCTTCCTTTGCCGAAAATCAGTATTTTGAACATACTGGGCAAGCAGTCCCTTTGTAGCGGATACCCATGACGGATCTGATTTTTCATTTTCCAATAATCGGACAAACTGGTCTATTTTTTCATGCTGAGGCATACTGATAAAACCTTTTATTATTTCTGCAGCCTGCTTTATTTTCTCAGCATTCATGGTAATCAGCGCAAAGTCACAGAGAATAAAATAGCGGTATTTCATCCTCCATCTCTGGAATCGGCAGGATATAATCGCTTCCGTCAAAACCTCTATCGTATCCTTTTTGCACTGCTCTCCTCTGAGAAGCATCTTCTTATACTGTTCCAGCCTGTATATTTCCGGCTCGCTTATGCCAACTTTTTTCAAAAAAAACTCCAGCGTGTAGTAATACTGGTTCCTTATTTTCGGTTTGACATTTTTCATAGGATGGTTCCTTAATGTCAAAGAAGAAATAAAAATATCATTTGTACTCATCTTTCCTTTCTCCTTAAAC
>CAOKJI010000158.1 GCA_948468495.1 uncultured Dorea sp.
CCGTATCCGGCGGTGAATGTACCTTGTATCCGGAATTTCTGACAGAGTTGTTCGCGCTGTGTAAGAGGGAAGGATTGGGAACTCTGATTGACAGTAACGGAACTTTGGATTATGGCGGATATCCTGAACTGATGGCGGTTACCGACGGAGTGATGCTGGATATGAAGGCCTGGGATGATGAGGAGCATAGGAGGGTAACCGGAGTATCCGGGGCTGTCGTAAGAGAGAATGCGGCCAGGCTGGCTTCGGCAGGAAAGCTTCCGGAAGTGCGGACGGTAGTGGTGCCGGGGCTGTTTGACTGTGAACAAACAGTAAGGGAGACGGCCCGGCTTTTAAGGCCGTATCTGATTTATGGAAATATCCGGTACAAATTGATTCGATACCGGCAGATTGGGGTAAGAGAACAATATGCAGTCTATCAGAGTCCTTCTGAGGAGATGATGGAGCGTCTTGCGGGTATTGCGCGCGGCGAGGGACTGAATGATGTGATTGTTATTTAATATGTATGGAGGAAGCAGTGCGGATTTTGCTCAAAGAGGAGGAACAAAAGTGGACAAAACAAGCAACATCAATAAGGATCATGTGGTTCTCCAAATGAAGGATATCGTTAAGAAATTCGGTGATTTTACAGCGAATGACCATATCAACTTAACGGTTCATAAGGGAGAGGTGCATGCGATTCTTGGAGAAAACGGCGCGGGGAAAAGTACCCTGATGAACGTGCTGTACGGCATGTATCCGCCGACGTCAGGTACGATTTTCTACGACGGCGAGGAGGTTAAGATTGACGGACCGCAGAAAGCGATTGATCTGGGAATCGGAATGGTACATCAGCATTTTATGCTGATACCCCCCTTTACCGTTACGGAGAATATCGTACTTGGCATGGAGCCGGGCAATGGTGTGACAGTGGATATCAAGTCGGCCAGGGAGAAGATTAAACAGCTTTCGGAGCAGTATAATCTGATGGTTGATCCGGATGCGAAGGTGGAAGACATCTCAGTAGGTATGCAGCAGAGGGTGGAGATTCTTAAAGTTCTTTACCGGGGCGCGAATCTTCTGATTCTGGATGAGCCGACAGCGTCTCTGACGCCGCAGGAAATCGGCGAATTGATTGATATTATCCACAATCTGACAGCGGACGGGAAATCAGTCATCATTATTACGCATAAGTTGAAAGAGATTAAGGCGTCGGCAGACCACTGTACCATTATTCGTTCCGGCAAGTATATTGATACGGTTGATGTGGCAGAGTGCAGCGAGAATGATTTGGCGGCTATGATGGTAGGACGGGACGTTGCATTTTCCGTAGATAAGAAAGAGATGACGCCGGGCGAGGTGGTTTTAGAGGTCAAAGACTTAAAAGCGAAGGACTACCGGGGCGTGGAGATTCTGAACGGATTGAATCTGAATGTAAGGCAGGGCGAGATTGTAGGACTTGCAGGCGTGGATGGGAACGGACAGACAGAGCTGGTGGAGATTCTTACGGGACTTCGGAAAGGAGAGTCCGGCCAGGTGTTGATGAAGGGTGTGGATTTGTTTAATAAGACTCCGAAAGAGACCTTCGACCATGGAATCACGAGTATTCCGGAGGACCGTCAGAAACATGGACTGGTACTGGATTTTACGGTGGCGGAGAATCTGATTCTGCAGAATTTCGGAAAGGAGAAATTCTCAAGTAAGGGAATTTTAAAAAAGGATGCAATACAGAACTTTGCTACGGAGATGATTGACAAATTTGACATTCGTCCGTCAGGCTGTGAGAACCGCCATGCGGGGCAGCTCTCAGGCGGTAATCAGCAGAAGGTTATTATTGCAAGAGAGGTTACCAACGATTCAGAGCTTCTAATCGCAGTAAATCCGACGAGAGGGCTGGATGTGGGCGCGATTGAGTTCGTGCATAAGTATCTGGTTGAACAACGGAATAAGAACAGGGCGGTACTTCTGGTTTCCTTTGAATTGGACGAGATTATGGATTTGTCTGATAGAATAGAAGTAATCTTCGACGGACAGATTGTGGGCAGCGTAGCAGGAGAAGATGCAGATGAGAAAGAGCTCGGCTTTATGATGGCGGGAGGTACGAAACATGAATAAGAAGAACAGCATTTTAAAAGGGAATGCGGTGTATGTGTTCCTTTCCATCATGGTTGGTTTTGCAGTGGGTGCAATCTTGCTTTTGGTTGCCGGCATCAGTCCCGGAGAGGCGTATGGCAAGCTTGTGGATGGAATATTCGGACAGACGAAGTATATTGTGTGGAGTATTGTTTATGCAAGTCCGTTAATCTTTACGGGACTCAGCGTTGCATTCTCCTTTAAGACAGGAGTATTTAACATTGGCGCAGAGGGCCAGTTTGTCGTGGGTTCTCTGGCTGCCTGCGTAGTTGGGATTGTAGTTAAGGCTCCGGCGGCGATTCATGTGGTTCTGTGTATCTTAGCTGCCGTTATTGCCGGAGGTTTATGGGGCGCTATCGTGGGAGTCCTGAAGGTAAAAAGAGGAGTCCACGAAGTCCTGTCTTATATTATGTTTAACTGGATTGCATTTTATCTGTCCAATTATGTTGTGAATTTAAAGGCAATTCACCGCAGCGGCGGCGGAGAAGCGACGAAGGATATTGCGGATACGGCAAGAATGAAGCTTCCGGATGCAATTGTGGCGGCAACCAGATGCGGCGCGGCAAACTGGGGAATTTTTCTCGCAGTGGGAGCGGCGGTTTTAATCTGGTTTATTATGAATAAGACGACTCTGGGGTATCAGCTTCGGGCGGTAGGTTTCAGTAAGACCGCGGCGGAGTACGGCGGTATTAACACCAGCAAAAATTTCCTGATTGCCATGTCTATATCCGGCGGTTTGGCGGGGCTTGGCGGAGCGGTTCAGGTGCTGGGAATGTCCGGGCGTATCAGCCAGTTTGCAAGTCAGGAGCAGTTCGGCTTCCAGGGAATTACGGTGGCTCTGATTGCGTCCTCGAATCCTATCGGCTGTATCTTTGCCGGTCTATTCTACGGCGCGATGAAATACGGCGGCACGAAGCTTAGTCTGGTAAATGCGCCCGCCGAGGTTGTAGATATTATTATGGGAACCATTATTCTCTTTATAGCAATTTCTCATATATTCAAGATGATTGTGGCAAAGAGACTCCATAAGAAAGAGGAGGGGAAATAAAATGGATGTATTGATTAAGGATTTGGGATTACTGATTAATGCAATGTTGATTGCAACGCCTCCGCTTCTGCTTGCGGCCCTTGGTTCCTGTTTCTCAGAGCGCAGCGGCGTGATTAATATCGGTATTGAGGGAATGATGACAATCGGCGCTTTTACCGGAGCCGTTGCGGCGTATTTTACAGGAAACGGCTGGCTCGGTTTCTTATGCGGAGGTCTTGCGGGAGCCGCTTTCGGTCTGATTCATGCCATTGCCTGCGTGAGCTTCGGCGCAGACCAGACCATTGCGGGAACGGCAATCAACTTCCTGGCGCCGGGGCTGGCGGTGTTCTTATGTAAGGCGTTGTTTGACAATTCTTCGGACTCTCCGGCGTTAGATACGGCTGCGAAGCTTCCGAAGATGTTCAACGGGGTATTTAAATCCGGTTCATTTTTCTATAATGTGCTTTGTACCTATCCGGTTGCATATCTTTGCTTTGCGCTGGCAATCCTGATTTGGTTCGTATTTTACAAGACGAAGTTCGGTATGCGGCTCCGGGCGGTGGGCGAGCATCCGCAAGCCTGCGAGACGCTGGGAATTAATGTTTTCCGTACCCGTTATATCTGTGTGATTCTGTCCGGTTTTCTGGCAGGACTTGGCGGGGCCTTTGTAACGCTGGCAACCGTAAGCCAGTTCAGGCCCAGCGTGATTGTGGGGCAGGGTTTTATAGCGATTGCAGCGGTTATTTTTGGAAAATTTGACCCGGTAGGGGCGATGAAGGCGTGTCTTCTGTTTGGATTCTGTAACGGAGTGAAAGCGCTTCTGGGCGGAAGCAACGTGGTATCGCCGAATCTGATTTCCATGATTCCGTATATCGTTACGATTCTTGCCCTGGTGCTGTTTGTGGGACAATCCAGAGTTCCGGCGGCGAATGGTAAGCCGTATATGAAGTCAAAATAAATGGAGTCAGAGCGTGTTTGCGAATTTCTGCCAAAGAATCCGGCTTGTTTGAAATCAGATTTTACATAGGCTGGATTCTGTAGCAGTAAAGCCGCAGGCTGAACGGTTACGCGGCGGACAATATATAATTAAAGCAGGTGAGAAGGATGATTGACAGAGAAGATTTATGCGGGAAGGCGCTTGAGATGCGCTTAAGAGCCTATACTCCCTATTCACATTTTCGGGTAGGGGCGGCTCTGCTTGGTAAAGACGGAAGGATTTATACAGGTTGCAATATTGAAAATGCAGCCTACACTCCCTCAAACTGTGCAGAAAGGACGGCATTTTTCAAAGCGGTCAGCGAAGGCTGCCGGAAATTCGCAGCGATAGCGATAGCCGGAGGAGATGCGGAGGCGGAAGCCTTGGATTACTGCGCGCCCTGCGGGGTATGCAGGCAGGTGATGCGGGAATTCTGCGAAGGCTCCTTTGAGATTATTCTGGCTAAGTCCAGAGAGGAGTACCGGGTGTACACGCTGGAAGAACTTCTGCCAATGGGATTCGGTCCGGAGAATCTGAATCAGAAAATGCAGTATAAGGCGGACGAACAGTTATGAAATTAGAAGAGTTAATCAGGCTGCCGAAGATTGAGCAGCACTGCCATCTGGACGGCTCTCTTTCCCGGAGCTTTGTACAGGAGAAACTGGGGCGAAAGGTGTCGGAATCAGAGCTTAAGGTGTCGGCAGACTGTACCAGTCTCAATGAGTATTTGGATAAATTTGTTCTGCCATGCAGTTGTATCGAGGATGCGGACGGCCTTAAAAGAGCCGGTTATGATTTTATCAGCCAGATGAAACAGGAAAACGTCGTATATACCGAGGTGCGGTTCGCACCCCTGAACCCGGCCCATGAATCCATGAAACTGGACCGGGTTTTTGCCTCTCTTCTAGAGGGGCTGGAGAGAGGAAAACAAGAATTTGGCGTAGAATACCAGGTCATTGCATGTGCTATGCGGCACCATAGCGAGGAGACTAACCGCAAGATGTTCCGGGTGGCAAGGGAGTTCTTAGGGGCAGGCGTATGCGCAGGTGATTTGGCGGGAGCGGAAGCCATGTTTCCCATGTCTGAATTTCGGAGCCTTTTTGCAGAGGTTGGAAGGCTGGGACTGCCATTTACCATTCATGCAGGAGAATGTGGCAATGCGGTTAATATCGCCGGCGCCATCCATGCGGGAGCAGGGCGGATTGGACATGGGATTGCCATGCGCGGAAATCAGGAATTGCAGGCCCTCTGCAGGGAGAGAAGAATCGGGATTGAGATGTGCCCGATTAGTAATCTGCAGACCAGAGCGGTGGAAAGTGTCTCAGAGTATCCGCTGCGGGAATTTTTAGACGCGGGGCTTAAGGTAACGGTGAATACGGATAACCGGACTGTCAGCAATACCACACTGTCAAAGGAATTG
>CAOKJI010000159.1 GCA_948468495.1 uncultured Dorea sp.
CCCTTCATCTGCAGCAGACCGATAATAAAAGTCACAAGGAAGATGAAAAATGCGAGGGCCGATGCATAACCCATCTGGTCGTTCCGAAATCCAACCTTATACAGATATGTCGCCAGCGTTTCTGTCGCATGTCCCGGCCCGCCGTTGGTTGTGACAAATACCTCGTCATATTCGCGAATGGAACCGGTCACCGTAATAATCGTATTAATCAATATCGTATCTTTGATTTCGGGCAGCGTAATATACATAAATTTTTTCACCGCGCCCGCGCCGTCGATGTCCGCCGCCTCGTACAAATCCTCCGGGATATTCTGAATCGCTACGATAAACAGGATTACCGTATAGCCGATATACTGCCACTGGGACATTGCCGCAATGGTATAGGTCGCCGTACCCGCGCTGCCCAGCAAATCAAGATTGGACACGTCCATCCCGATTTTCTCCAGCATCGGATTCAGCACTCCAATCGAAGGACTGACAATCATCTTGCAGGTAATTCCCACAACCGTCACCATCAAAAGGGAAGGGATAAAGTAAATCGTCCGGAAAAAGTTCTGGGACTTTCTCATAAATTTTGATTCCAGCACGCTTGCGATAATCAGGGAAATCCCAATCTGACAGACAACTGACATAACCGTAAAAATCAGATTATTTTTTATCGCCACATAGAAAATCTCGTCCTGAAACATCTTCAGGTAATTGTCGATACCTACAAACGTATGCTTCGTACTCATAGCCCCCCATTTAAAGAAGCTCTCATACAAATTGATAAATATCGGAAGATACAGTATCACAATCACCATAACCATGGCCGGAAGCAGATAGATTCCAATTGTTTTCTGATTCTTTTTTCTCATGACAGGCTGCCTCACTGACTACTCATTTGCTTCCGCTACTTCTTTTGCCGCCGCCTGAACGTCTTTCAGAATATCCTCTGCGCTCTTCCCGTCCAGACCTTCCTGAAGACTTGCCATGTAGGTATTTGCCACATTGCCGTCCACGCACTGATCCAGCCATTCTGCGATAGCCGTATAGTCTTCCGCCGTCACGTAAGCGTCCGCAATCATTTTTCCTGCGTTATCTTCTGTAATGCCGCCGATTATTGCATTTGGAAGACCGGTTTCCTTGGTCTGCTTCATAGCCTGTTCTTTCTCCGTCATAAACTTTAAGAACTTCACTGCCATATCCGGATTCTCACACTCTGCAGAAATCGCATAGTTCTCGGAACCGCCGGTTACAATGCTGTCCGCCTCGTCTCCTGCCGCGTCCGATGGATACGGAATTTTGAAGTAACCATATGCATCGTCCCCCATCGTATCGGTATAGAAGGAGAACTGGCTGGTTGCATCCAGAATCAGACCGTATTTGCCCGCTGCAAACTCTTCACGCACCTGATAGTAATCCTTGGAATTTACATTATCCCCAAAATATCCTGCGTCATTAATGTCCAGTAAAGTCTGAATCGATTTCAAATATCCCTCGTCCGTAAATGCTCCTGAAGCCGGGTTGTAATCTTCCGTCCGAACGGCCTGATCCACATAATTAGCGTTAAACTGTCCAACATACCACATGGTATACCACTGATCCGAGTTGCCGAATGCAATCGGAGTCATATCCGCTGCCTTCAGGGTATCGCACACCTTGGTAAACTCGTCCCATGTAGTAGGAACCTCCAGCTTATTATCCGCAAATACTTTCTTGTTATACAGCCAGTAAAGAACGGAACTTCTGTAAGGCACCGCATAATTCTTTCCATCCAGAACGCTGCTGCTTAAGAATGAAGGCAGGAAGCTGTCTCTCCATTCCGAATCTTCGTCCATATACGGAGTCAGATCCAGAAGCCGTCCCGCTCTTGAAAAACGGTTCAGGCATTCGCCGCCCCATGCAAAGAAAATATCCGGTAAATCGCCGCCTGACGCCAGCACCGCCAGTTTTTCCTTAATTGCCTGGTCGCTGATATTCTCGTACTCGATATGCACGCCTGGATTTGCCTCCTCGAAATCAGCAATCGCGTCTTCAAAATACCCTTTGTACTCTTCCTCCGGATGTTTATCCAGAAATGTCAGTGTAATTCCATCCCCATCCGACTTACTGCCGCCATCGCCGCTGCTCCCGCAGCCAACTGCAAGTGAAACGGTCATTGCCGCCGTCAGCATAAGTGCCAAAAATCTTTTTTTCATCATAACTTCCTTCCTTTCATAAATACTCCTCGCAACCCTCCAGACAAGCTGTTTCGTCGCTAATCCTTTTCCATATGAATCAAATCGGACAGGCGGTCTAAGTCGACGTCGTAACCTACACCCAGCGCTCCGTCCTTTACTACCACTGTCGCCGCATATTCCGCGGCTTTTTTCAGTGAAGCAGTTATCTTATCACCGGTCCCGGACTCGTCAGTCCCGGCCGATAAATAATTCGTTAAAAATGAACTAATATAGGAATCCCCCGCCCCCATGGTATCCGTCGCTTTTACTT
Organism: uncultured Dorea sp.; assembly: GCA_948468495.1. Next base: position 2,473 of record CAOKJI010000159.1, read on the forward strand.
TAACGATATCCTGGCTGTAGTAGTTCTCCCCGTCATAGGCAATCGTCTGGTCATACCCTCTGGTAGCTACCGCGAGTCTGCATCCCTTCTCTACACATTTCTTCAGAATCTCCCTCGCCTCGTCCTCGGAAATATGGCTGCCGGAAAAGAACCCGTACCGAATATAAGGAGAAATCCGCTCAATATCCTCATCCGTAAAATTATCGTAAAAATCATAGCATACGGCAACTCCCGCCTCAGACAGCTTCTGAATCTTCTCAGCCGTCACCCTTGCGCCCCAGCTAATACAGGCCGCGTCAAAGGTCCGAATATACCGGAGCTCCTCTTCCGTAAATGTAAAGGGATACAAATCCGTAACCCCCTTCTTATTCCAGTCCAGAAAAACCCGATCCCCGTCTTCCAAGTCCACCAGCGCATATCCGCTGGAGCCGGATTCATGATGGGAATAGCTGGTATCAATTCCCGCATCTTCTAACGTCTGTTCTAAAATCCATCCTGCCTGATCATCTGCAAAAATCCCCATAAATCCCGCGTCCGCGCCCTGCTGCTTCGCATGATACGCAATATTATACTCATTTCCTCCGGGATACATCCTGCTCTGATGGAGGTAAATATCCATGGTTGCAATCCCGATTCCGATAATCCGTACTTTTTTCATACGCTGTTCCGCCTCATCTCATCTTGTATTAACTCGTCTTAGGACAATAATAGTTGCTAAGTGTACTTTTGTCAATACATTTCCATTTAAGAAAATAATTTTAGTCATTTTATACAAATTTTTACTTACATTTTTGTTAAAAAAAGAGACACTTTCTGAAAAAGGTCTCCTTCATTAGTTATCTTAACTTATATTATATTCACTTTTCTGTTACTATTCACTCCGCTCACAGTAACATTCGCTACACATACCACTTCAAAAACCTGTCGTTATCCCCTCTCACGATATCTTTCACCGTATGAATCGGCTCTCCATTCATATCGTATACGCACATCTCCGATTCAATTACCGGCGTTCCAATTGATAATTCCAGATGTTCTGCAATCTCTTCCGTAGCAAAAATAATTTTCACACTACGCCTTCCCTTATTAGAAGGAATCATGTGATATTTATTAATCAGAATGTCATATAATGACTGGGTTAAATCCTCATGCTCCAGCCCTCGCAGTTCGGCAGACAGATGATTCTCCTCTATGGTAAGCGGAACCCCGTTGGCATACCGGATTCTCTTAACACACATAACCGCATCCCCCTCCCGCAGCCTGAAAAACTCTCTGTCCATCTTAGAAACCGCTGTTTTCAATCCAGCTTCCAAGACTTTAGAACGAAAGTCCACTCCCTGCATTCTGGCATCCTCAGTAAAGCTCGTCACGCCAACAGGAAGCCTCAGCATATCCGACTGCGCCACAAAGCTTCCTTTCCCCTGAACCTTAATAATATATCCCTCCACTTCCAGTTCTGCCATAGCATTGCGGACCGTCACCCGGCTCATGCCATATTCCTTCTGCATCTGTGTCTCAGAAGGTATCTTATCCCCCGGTTTCAATATCCCTGTACGAATCTCTTTCTTAATCTTATTCTTTAGCTGCAAATACAATGGCGTCGAGTTCGTCTTTTCAATTCCACTCATTTCCATCCTCCGAAACTTGTATTAAAACACGTATTACTATAGATTCATAATAAACCATCTTATATAAAAATGCAATGGTTTATATTTCCCGGATATTGACAGCTCTTTTAAATTGTATTAAGATGTCTTGTAACATTTAGTTTTTTATCTGGAAATTCCGGTAGGAGGCAAAACATATGAGCAGAAAACACGTATTTCCCATCTTTACAGCCTGCATGGTACTTTACTATTTTTCCTATGCCTCCATCATTGGATTCGCAACATTATATCTACAGCGAAACGGATTCACCAATACAGAAATCGGTATCTTTTACGCGCTTTCTTCTGCAATCTGCGTCGGCGCGCAGGTATTTTGCGGCTCTTTCCTTGACCGTCATCCTTCCCTGTCAGCCAGAGCTCTGATTGCCGCTGCTGCCATCTGCGCAAGCGCAGCTGCAGTTATCCTGTATTTTGCCGCCGCGCGGTGGCTGATATTTACCTGCTATGTAATTGTCAATATGCTTATGCTGCTGAATTCCTCTCTGTTTAACGCCTTTGGAATGGAATATATCAATGCAGGGCTTCCACTGAATTATTCTTTAAGCAGGGGATTCGGTTCTGTGTTCTACGCTCTGTCCGCATTCCTAATGGGACATATCATAAGCCGGTTCCCAATCACCAGCATCTTTACCGTATTTATTATTTTCCAATGCCTGCTTCTGGCAGGACTTCATTTTTTACAGACAAACGCAGGCAGCATCGGAAGCGCCTCTGCGTCTTATGCATCTAAAGATAAAACAACCTCCGGCTCTCCCGCTTCCGACGGATTCTTTCTTTTCTTAAGAAGAAATCCCCGATTGTCCCTGCTATTCGCCAGTATACTGCTGATCTACATCAGTTATACCTCCGTCAATAATTTTCATATCAATATCATAAAAGCTGCCGGCGGGGGAAGCCGGGAACTGGGAATCTCCACGTCCCTTGCTGCAATGCTGGAACTTCCCGCCATGGCGGCCTTTCTTCCGCTGACCAGGAAAATATCCTGCAAAAATATCCTGCGTATTTCCTGCTTTTTTCTATTCCTCAAAGTATTCGCACTGACCTTCGCAGACAGCACTCTGCAAATCTACGCGGTTCAATGCCTGCAATTCCTCTCCTATGGCCTGTTCACCCCGGCATCCGCCTACTATATCAATTCGCTCCTCCCTGAAAAGGATAAAGCCAAGGGACAGTCCGCGCTGGGCGTCTTCACTTTTGGTCTCAGCGGACTCGTCGCAAGCATGCTCAGCGGGATTCTGCTGGACCATTTCTCTGTCGCCGCAATGCTGCTTATCGAAAGCGGAATGGCTCTGGCGGGTGTATGCGGCGTGTTTTTAACCGTTCGCTGAGACCTGCCGCAACTACA
>CAOKJI010000160.1 GCA_948468495.1 uncultured Dorea sp.
ATTCCTCCAAATCCTCGTCCAAATCGTCATACGCATAAGCCAGCGCATCCTGTTCCACTCCGTAAGACTCTTCTTCGTCAGCTTCGCCTGTCTCTTCATAAGACGCTTCTTCTGCAATTCCATCCGCATCCTCAAAGACAGCTTCAGCCATGTTGTCATCTCCGGAAAGGTCTCCAAATATGTCTTCTTCATTGCCATAGAAACTATCCGCATCCCGCTCCGGCTGTTCCTCTAAGCCGTCGCTCAAATCCTGGACCGTCTTCCTTGCCGCAAGCTGCTCCAGCTTACGCTCTTCTTCCTCCATCTGCAGAATTGCCTGCCTGCGCTCCTCTTCCGCCTTCTGTTCAGCCAGAATACGCTCTTCTTCTGCCTTTCTTGCCGCAAGTCTTCTCTTCTCCTCTGCCGCTCTCTGCTCCGCATGGCGGCGCGCTTCCTCCGCCGCCCTCTGCTGTTTCTCAATACGGCGCGCCTCTTCCTCCCGCCGCTTCTCCGCCTCAAGCTTCTCCTTTGCTCTGGCCTCTTCGTCTTTCTTCCGCTGACTATCTATCGCTTTCGCATTCTCCTTCTGCTTCGCTTCCCACTCCATCAGAATCTCTTCAATCTTCATCTGGCCTGTAATCCGCAAATCCTCGTCTCTCTTATCAATAGCCTTGGTCTTAGGCTCAAGATCAATTCCATTTGCAACGGCAAATCCATTGCGAAGAGCCTCCGCAAGCGTTGCTCCTTTTACAGTCCTGCGAATATTCGACCCGCCATGCGCTTTAGACTCTGCCTGTTCCTCCTGCGCCTTTTCTCCAGACTGATCCGTCAGACTGTCTCCTCCGGTACCAGATTCAGCTTTCGCAAAATCTGCCGAAGGGTCTTCTGTCTCATCTACCGCTACCGGTTTCATATCCGGATTGGTCGCATCCGATACATCACCGCCCACAGAGCTCATCATTCTGGCAACAAGTTCCTCGACAGATTCCTTCCCAACAGAAGCCTCGGACGCTGCCGGAGCCGTTCCATCTGATACATCAGGAGTAAGGCCGACAGATATCCCTCCCATTCCGCGCTTCTGACTCTCATACCTCTCCTGCTGCAGAGGCGTCAGAGGCTTATACTTCATCTTAAGCTCCATGGCCTGGTACACATATCTGCCTTCACTGAACCAAAGAATCAAATCGTCGCATTCCTCCAGACACTCGGCAGTCATACCTGCCAAATCATATAATCTGGCAAGCTCATATGCCCATTTCTCAATATATTCCGCCTTCTTAAATTCTTCAAGAGCGTCAATCTGCTCCGTCAGCGGAGCCCTGCGTGCTTTCAGTATTTTGTATTTAAGAATAAACTGGTTCGGATCTTTCGGCGCCAGCTTCACGAACTCCTCATAACAGTCAGAAGCTTCTTCAATATCGTTAATCTTCAATGCCAGCGTTCCCAACCGGTATACCGTCTTTCTACTGTTCGGCGCACGGTCATAAGCCATAAATAACACATCCCGGCTCTTCTGAAACTCCCCATTATATTCATAAATCTCGCTGACGCTGTTCAGCATAGACGGATTCTTGACCCTGCGCCAGTCAATCGTATCCGCAATCTCCATGGCCTTCTTATAGCGCTTATTTTCCATATGCTCCAGCATTTGTTCTGTTTTTACCCGATATTCATATTTATCCAATGTTCTCACCTCAAAATGTTCGACTATCTATCTTCTATGATGTCCTATAGCTTATTCAAGTTTATCATATGGTGTATACATTGTCAAAATAATCGCTTAAATTGTTACAGAATAATATCGTCAACCTTCTGATAGTCCTTCATGCTGTAGGCCTCGATAATATTTCCTTTCACCACATACAGATTCGTATCAATATAGACTCCCCTTGCGGTCTGGTAACCATTTCCATTCACCGTCTCGTTCATCAGACACTCGAACCCATTATCTGCATCGTAAGAAAATACATAATACTTCTCCCCGTCGCCCTCATTGGCAGAGAAACCGATGATATTCTTCTTCACGTCAATCAACGCCGCCCGATAATCATACATAACGTCTGCGCTGTATACATTCTTCATAACATACTTCTGGACTTCTTTCACATCCGTATTATCACTGATATCAAACATAGACAGCTTCACGCCGTTTGTAGAGAATCCGTCTTCCTCCACATCCATGCCGATTCCCAGAAGCATATCCTCGCCGTAGAAATGCAGGTACTCAGAGAACCCTGGAATCTTGAGTTCTCCGATAATCTTCGGGTTCTCCGGGTCTGAGAAATCCACTGAGAATAACGGGTCCGTCTCCCTGTATGTTACAAAGTATCCCACATCACCCAGAAGCCTTGCCGAATATACTCTCTCATCTTCAGCCAGTCCCTTGATTGAGCCGATGACCTTTAAATTCTTATCCAGCACATACACGCTGTTTGTATCCCTTTCCGTAGTAATCACCCGCAGATTTCCCTTGTGTTCATCAATGCAGAAGGAATCGTGGATATAACCGTTTATCATACCCGAAGCCTCTCCCTTCAGCTCTCCCTCTTCATAAGAAATCCTGCGGATTACCGTATCCTGGCCATGCCAGTCATACCAGTAAATATTCTGATTACTTACATACAACTCTCCTCCGTCGGTAAATATCGCCTTGCTGTCCTTCGCTTCCTCCGGTTTATTGATATCAACGGAACTAATCACTTCATACATATATGCCTGCTTCGCAGACGGAAGATAGATATCAGACTCCGGAAGCAGAACCTGATTAATCAGAGGAATGTAACTCTCCGTATCCCTCGCTTCCATTCCGTCGTAAGTGTTTACATAATACTGGCTGAACAGATACAGATGACCTTCCGCCATACGGGAGGACGTATAAGAACCGCTCTGCGTCACTTCGCCGAGCTTCTCAGGATTCTCAGGATTCGACAAATCATAGGTAACCGCAAAGGTATTCTGCTCTCCCATATACCAGCCTCCCTTTGTTTTCTCTTCCCGATAACTCTGTCCCACCAGAACCATTTTCCCATTCTGGATATAAAATTCACTTATCGTACAGGTATCGTCAACCTTCACTTCACCGACTGCCTTCAGTCCATCTTTGGTATCTACTACCGCAACCGCCCTTCCGTTATCCCGCAGAGTATAAAGGTAGCGCCCGTCTGTCTTCACCACATCCGCTTCGTCCACGCCTTCCTGTCTTACATTCGTCTCAGAATACTCCGCCGTTTCCGCCACTGCGGCAGTCTTTGCTTCTGCTGCGCTGCCCCCCATCATTTCCATCGGCGTCGCATCCATCGCTATAGACTGCTCCGCCATATCCGTAGACGCCACATCCTCCATCCCAGATTCCATCGTCTTCGCACCGCCGTCATAGGAACCTGCGCTCATCGCATTTATACGTTCTTCCAGATATCCGTACACTTCTTCGTAATCTTGCGCCGTAGCAAGACCCGAATCAGAAGAAACTCCCCCTTCCCCTACCGCACCTGCATTATCCTCTCTTTCCACGTAACTGACATAATCTGGTTCCTTCATCATACCATACGCAAGTCCACATACCAGCAGACAACAGGCTGCTGCCGCAATATACGCTTTCTTCCATACAAATTTCTTGGGACGCTTCTTTAATAATTCCTCCATCTCTCCCGGTTCCAGAGACTTCGGTACATTCACCGTTTCTGACTTTTCTCTTATCTGATTTAATAATTCCTGCTCTTTCTTATTCATCACACAAGTCTCCTTTCCTAATAATATGCAGCCTGGCTGTCTGTCGCTGTCGGAGCCAGAATTACACTCATCTTCGCCAACGCGCGGCTTCTCTTAGAGCGGACTGTACCGCTCTTAAGCTTTAGCATCGCTCCAATCTCTTTACTCTGATATCCGCCGAACACAGAGAGGCCCACAATCATCTGCTCCTCATCGGAAAGCACTGCAAAAGCCCGTCGTACATCCAGACTTAAATTCATATCGTCTTCTCCGCCCCCGCTCTCCAGCCTCTCAAAAAACTCCGCTTCATGCGCCGTCTGAGACTTGGCCATCGCCACAAGCTTCTTCTTGCACATCCGGGAGAGTATGGTAAACATCCAACTCTTAAAGGCATCCTCTCTCTTCAGCGAATGTACATGCTCAAACCCTTTGATTACCGCCTCGCTTACTACATCCTCCGCGTCCTGCGGATTCCTCATCATACACAGGGCAAAACGATACAAATCCCTGTAAATCTCTTCATACATACCGGCAAACTTTACTGCGTCACACTTCATCCCACACCCTCCTTTGTTAGAGCGTGTCTGAAAATTCATTCCGGAAATTCCAGGACACTCTCTAAGGGAAACTATCTTAAAAAGAGTACTCTATTATATAAGAGTCCCCGCCAAATCCATCTGTTGCATAAAAATCAAAAAATAAATAAGAACCTGCAATACCGGTCAAAAGGTATTGCGGGTTCCCTCATTCCGTTCGTCTATTCCGTTTTAATCCATGAGCCCGTATTCCCTGTAAAGCTCTCTTCTGGTTTCCTCATCAACAGCCGCTTTACTCGCATCTGCTGTTCTTCCGTCCGCAAAAAGCCGTTCCATTAAAGACGCAAGCAAACTTTCACCCTGTGAAATCCCTTGTGAAATCCCTTGTGAAATCCCTTGTGAAATTCCTTCTGCTATTCCTTTCTGATAAATACCTTCGCTCAGATTACACATCTCATCCAGCCTCCTGTCTATCGTCTCCGTCATTGGAATATGAAATTCCGTTTCTAATATATGTTTTTTCTTTCCTGCATCCAGTTTATCCGAAAGAATTACGCCTAATAACCTGTGCAGATAAAACTCCTCTGGCGCTATTGTTTTTGATAACCCGATTACCACAACGCCAATCAAATCAAAATAGCTGTCTCTCCGCATATTTCCCATAACATTTTCCTGCGAAATACTGTATTTGGAAATCGAATTCTCAACATAACCGGGACAATTCCAACCTGCGGTTCCCCTTCGATTAATGAAACAATTTCCTCCGGCAGTATACCGGAAAACTCCGGAACCGCATATGCCAGAATATGCGCCAGAAAAATTTTCTCCGCAAACAAATATTTCGCGTTCCCATCATAAGCGGCTTTCTCTTCGACCACGTCAAGTCTTCTTGCCGCATCGCTTTCATGCGTCTCTAACCCCATCTTACCTCCAGACTTTTCTTCTGTTTCCCAAAACCATTACACAGTTACATAAAATCTCTTCTGTGATACTTTACTTATACTATCATAATACTAAAAACTTATCTGGATGTCAACAGTCTCCGTTCACAGGGCATCTGATTCAACCCGCGTCCTGTTACTGTTCACACGCCGCCTGCGCTGGGCTGCAAACTGCGACATACGAAGCAAGGCATTTCAGAGACGTTTTTAATGGAAGTGAAATTGCTGCTTACGTAGTCTTAGGAACGAAGGCATTCCTGAGTTTCTTAGACTACGTTGGCAGGAAGTTCACTGGAATGTTGTCTCGCCTTGCTTCGT
>CAOKJI010000161.1 GCA_948468495.1 uncultured Dorea sp.
GCCTTCCCAACTTCTGGCTCGCTCTTCTCCGCTGCGTCCTCTTTCTCTGCTTCCGGCTCGCTCTTCTCCGCTGCGTCTTCTTTCTCTGCTTCCGGCCCGTTCTTCTCTACTACGTTCTCTTTCTCTGCTTCTGGCTCGTTCTTCTCCGCTGCGTCCTCTTTCTCTGCTTCCGACCCGCTCTTCTCAGCTACGTCTTCTTTCTCTGCTTCCGACCCGCTCTTCTCAGCTGCGTCCTCTTTCTCTGCTTCCGGCCCGTTCTTCTCTACTACGTCCTCTTTCTCTGCTTCCGGCTCATTCTTCTCTACTGCTTCTGTTTTCTCTGCATCCAGCACTTTTTTCCCTGCTGCTTCTGCCTCCACAACTTTCTCGCCGGCTTCTTCCACTGCTTCCTCATTCACAACTGCCGTCTTAACTGTCTTGTTCTTCGCAGCTTTCTGCATTGCCCTATTTCTCTTTGTTTTCGCTTTCTTTGCCATCTTCTTGCTTCCCCCATTATCTATTGTTCTTTTCTATCTATGTTATCCGGCCCGCCGGTAGATTCCTTTTCCACAAGTCGGTATCCCATCATAATTCCCTTGACAGCCGCATCCCTGTTTTCAATATTTTCCAAAAGTATTCTGGCTGAAAGCGCTCCGCTTTCCTCAAAAGAATAATGTACCGTTGTAAGCGTCGGCGTCGTCACATCCGACAGGGTAGAGTTACCATGCCCCGCAACCATCACTTGTTGCGGCAATTTCACGCCCTGCTCCTTTAAATACTGCATTCCTCCCACAGCAACAGTGTCCGTAGCGCAGACCACGCCGTCTAGTTCCTTGCACTTCTCCATAAGTTCCTTCATCTTCTCATATCCTGACTGCATAGAAAAATCTGCAATAACATAATTCTCCTCTAACTCCTTAAGCCCCGCATCCTTTACTGCATCGCAATACCCCCGGAAACGTTCTAGCCCCGCTGCTTTATCCCAATGCGGCGCGCTGATAAATCCAAGATTACGTTTCCCTTTTTCCAAAATTAAATTTGTAATATCATATATCGCATGGTAATCATCTTGATACACACAGTTATACCCGGCAATCCTCTGCCCGTTCAGCACTACCGGCACTGACATCGCTTTCATAATCCGTCTGTGCTCCGCCGTAAATACTGTAGCCACAAAGATAACGCCGTCCACCTGCTTCTCATCAAAAACAGTTAGATATTCCTTCTCTCTTTCTGGAGCATTCTGCGTATCTGCAAGGAGCATCTGGTATCCTGACGCATCCAGAACAGACAGGATTCCCGCCACAATACTGCTAATGGCCGCCGAGTCAATCCTCGGCACTATCACTCCAATCAGCTTCGTCTTCTTAGTCCGAAGCGTCTGCGCCTGAAGCGACGGCCGGTATCCCGTCTCCTCCACTACTTTGCGGATAGCCTCTCTCTTCTCGTCAGAAATATAGCCATTATTAAAATATCTGGAAACCGCCGCCGGAGAAACCCCCGCCAGTTTCGCAATCTCTGCTATATTCACCTGTCAGTCCTGCCTTTCCAAACTGATCTCCGTCACCATATACTCTGCCTATTCTACTCATTCACTTAGAATTGAAGCATCGTATCTGTATATGTTCCTTGTACATTATAGCATTCTATCCCCACTGTTGCAATATATGCCTCTCCGCCAAAAAATACCTCCTGTGAAAAGGTTACAGTTCACACTTTAGCCAGCGGACGTAGATTGAAGCAGGCGAATGTTACTCCGTCTGCTAAGAGACATTCGCCTGCTTCAATCTACTGTATACGATTATAGGTTCTCTGGAATTTTTATTCTGCGGAGATAATCTCCTCCCCTGCTTCTACCGCCCCTGTCTTCACAATCCGGTAATTCGGATAATCTCCGCTGTTTGTCACAAGCACCGCAGTCGTTGTACAATAGCCTGCCGCTTTGATTTTTTCGATATCAAATGTAAGAAGCTTCTGCCCCTTTTTCACCTTATCGCCCACAGAAACCTTAACGTCAAATCCGTCTCCATTCATTTTCACCGTATCAATTCCCACATGAATCAGCAGCTCCATTCCAGCCGGTCCCATAATTCCAACCGCATGTTTTGTCTCCGTAACCGTTACAATCTCGCCGTCGCAGGGAGCCGTCACCTCGCCGTACTCCGGTTCAATCCCCACACCGTCGCCCAGCGCCCCTGATGCAAATACCGCGTCTGGTATATCGTCTCTTGCAATAACCTTCCCTGTAATCGGCGCATACAAAACCTTCTCTGTCTGCGCGGAAACTGCTGCTTCTTTCGATTCTTCTGCCTCTGTGCGTTCTTCCGGTTTACTCTCCTCTTTCTTTGGCGCTTCTCCTTCATCTTCCTCCTTCCAGAATACCCATGTCAGCGCAAATGCAATAACAAAAGATACTACAAGAATCACCGCATACTGCAGCGTATAATCCAGTGTAATCAAAAATCCAGGAATACCCGTCACACCATAAGACGTCGCGCCGATATGGAAAAATGCTCCCAGCAGCGCTCCTGCCGCTCCGCCGGCCATTCCGCAGACCAGCGGCTTTACAAACCGGAGATTGACGCCAAATATTGCCGGCTCTGTAATTCCCAGCGCAGCTGACAGAGATGAGGGAATTGCAACTGCCTTTGTCTTCACATTCTTTGCCTTCAGACCTACTGCCAGACAAGCCGCACCCTGCGCAAAGTTTGCCGCTGATGCAACCGGCATCCAGGTATTCAGTCCATCCACTGCAGAGAGCATTCCAGCCTCAATGACATTATACATATGGTGGATACCGCACACTACTGTCAGCGGATACAATGCTCCCATCAGCATTGCTCCAACGCCGTATCCTACAGAAATCAGCCATTCTGCAAAGGTCAGTACATAAGATTCCGCAATGGAGAATACCGGTCCGATAATTCCAAGTGTGAGAAATCCGGTAATCAGAACCGTACAGAGGGGCGATACAAATAAGTCAATCATCTCCGGCACATGCTTATGCAGCCATTTTTCAATCTGACTCATCAGCCAGACTGCGATGATTACCGGAATCACATGTCCCTGATAGCCAACCTGCCGAATCGGGAACACTCCAAATAAATGCCAAACTCCGATATCCGCCGCATCCATGCCTGCAACCGCCCATGCATTTACCAGATTTGGGTGAATCATTATCATGCCAACTACCGCGCCCAGGAAAATATTTCCGCCAAATACCCTTGCCGAAGATACGGCAATCAGAATCGGCAGGAAGGTAAACGCTGTATTTGCAAATAAGTCCAGTATCCCATACCAGTCGCTTCCGGCAAATGTAGGAATCGCCTTGCCAAGCGCCTCTACCAGCCCCATCATAAGACCTGAGGCTACAATCGCCGGCAGAATCGGGACGAATACATCTCCCAGAGACTTAATCATCCGTTTGTAAAACGGCTGTTTTGCAGCTGCTGCCGCCTTCACTTCCTCCTTTGTCGCCGCAGTCATTCCGCTGACTGCAAGAAATTCATCATACACCTTATTGACCGTTCCGGTTCCGATAATGAGCTGAAGCTGTCCGTTGCTTTCAAATACACCTTTTACACCGTCTATATTCTCCAGTTTCTTCTTATCAATCCTGCTGTTGTCCACCGTTACAAGCCTCAGTCTGGTTGCACAGTGAGCCGCGCTGACAAGATTCTCTCTTCCGCCGAGATTCTCAAAAATCTCTTTCGCGCATTTTCCATAATCTAACGCCATATTCGTCCTCTCCTTTTACACACATTCATCTTCTTAGTTAAATCTGTTGCACTTCATGAAATCGATTTCATATCTTGTGTTTCTATTATAATATCATAAATTCATTTTGTAAATTGACATCTTCTCCAAATCTGCACTTGCAAATTTGTGAAATATGCTGAAATCGTTTTCATATATTTCCCTGAATGAATACTAATATTATCATATCAATAAAGAGAACCGAAGATCTGCTTCCAAATCTCCGGCTCCTTATTCTATATCAAACCATATTTTATAAATGCTTTCTGCAATCCGTCTTCCCTCACAGCCGGACAGATGGCATCCGCCAGCTTCTTCAGCGTCTCGCTTCCATTCTCCATACAAATTCCAAGTCCCGCCGTCTCTATCATCTCCACATCATTCATGCTGTCCCCAAATGCAATCGTATCCTTCACATCCATCCCAAGATGCCGGCACACCCGTTCAATTCCCCGGCCTTTATCGAACTTCCTGTTAATCAGTTCCCCATTGATAATTCCCCGGTTATCCATATCCTGTATGCAGAAATGAAATTCCTTCTCTAGCACATCCCTCGGCTCCGCAATCTGCTCATTATTCTCACACATAAACACGATTTTATAAAGCGATTCCCCGCCATATTCCTGTATCGGCCGGATATTTAAGGATTCCTCGATATGCTCCCGCCAGCGCAGAAGCTCACTGTTACCGTCTTCCTTCGCCTTCCTGGCCAGAAATTTCTTAAACCCGTCATCCGTAAATGAACCGTCCCGGCCCTCAACCGTACAGTAGACGCCGTTCTTCCTCAATACCTTAAGCGCTCTGTCCTGCTGCTCACTGGTCATGGGGCAGTCATAGATTACCTGCTCCCCACATAGGATATAACCTCCGGCGCTTCCCACCACGCCGTCAAATCCATATTCCAGAAGCGGTTTCAGCATGGCATAATTGCGCCCTGTACAAATATATACCAGATGTCCCTTCTCTCTCGCTTCTCTTACTGCCTTCTGCGCAGAAATGGGAGGCACATTGCTTCCTCCCTCTGTCAGTGTTCCGTCTATATCCAAAAAAATAAGCTTCTTATCCATATTCCCTCCATCATTCGTGTAATCGATTTCATATAGATAGTAGCATACATTTCCAATTCCTGCAATCTAAATTTTAACGATATACTGCTGCAACCTGTGTCTTGGTTACTGTTCACAGGTCGTCTCGTAAACAGCGGGTTGAATCAAGAGAATATCTCTTAGCAGACAATTCGGGAGTGCTTTTAATGGAGATGAAATAGCGGCTTATCGAGACTTAGGCATGAAGGCTCTCCTGAATGGCTTAGTCTCGGTTGGCCGCTAGTTCATCGGAATGTTACTCCGTCTGCTAAGAGATATTCTCCTGATACAATCCGCGTCCTCCAAGCGGTGTGTGAACAGTAATCCCTCTCTTTATAAAATCCGCCCTCTCTTTATCACCATCCTGGTATTCAGGGCTTCATCCAAAAGTACCAAATCGGCAGTCTTTCCTTCCGCAATACTGCCATAATCCTCTTCTATCCCCAGACACCTTGCCGGATTCATTGTAGCACAGGCAACCGCTGTTTCAAGAGGAATCTTCATCTCCTTCACCGCTGTCCGCATACAGTCCGTCAGATTCGTCACAGAGCCGGCCAGCGCTCCGTCTGATACCAGCGTCGCCCGGTTACCCTGAACATTTACGTCCAGACCGCCCAGCGTATAGGTCCCATCCGGCATTCCCGTCGCTCTCATACTGT
>CAOKJI010000162.1 GCA_948468495.1 uncultured Dorea sp.
GTTATCTTCTCCCAGCGCGCTCCACATATTGCTGGCAAGAGTCAGCATTTCCTGCTGGTTCTTCGCAGACGCCAGTTCGCTGATTACCGAACGGAATACATCCTTTGTGGTTGCCTTCCCGGATTTCCACTGGTAGAATAACGTCTTTGTCCCATCGGAAAAAGACTCGATATTGTCTTCAATCCGACCGTCTGCAAGGGAATTTCCAAATTCTTTTACAAAGTCATTCACTTTATCCAGATTGTAGGCGCCAGAATCCAGACCATTCTCCATAACCGCGAACATTTCCTGTGCGCTGAACCCGGCCTGCGACCACAGGGAACCATATTCTGCAATGTTATCCGCCAGTTCCCCGGATTTATTCAACCCCCGCTGCGCGCCTTTTGCCATCAAATCAAAAGCCTCCTGCGAGGTCACGCCCATATTGTCTACCATAGCATCCACGCCGCGGATTGTCTCGCTAAGGTCTATTCCGAAGACGTCCCGCATCGCGAGGCCGTTTTCCGTCATTTCTTTCAGTCTGGAAGAGTCCAGCTCTCCTGTATACTGCTTCACCATGGCCATAGACTGTGCCACGTCCTGAATATCTTCGCCGTAATTATTACTGTGAAGTTCATCCATGACGGTCTTGTATTTCTTCATTTCGACCGTAGATGCTCCGGTACTGGCCTGAAACTGCCTTTGCGCGCCCTCCAGACTCAGCATAGACTCAGCAGCAGATTTTACAGTGTCTTTCACTGCATTCACCACAGTATTCCCTAAGTTTGTTTTTACAATCGTACCAAAGTCAATCGTTACTTTCTCTGCCTGCTGAATTTCTCTTCCAAATTCATCAATCGACGTAGCACATTTATCTGTAGCATGCCTGGCCTCTTCCATATAGGCCGCATTCCGGTTCACTGCCGCTGTAGCCCTAATTGTCTGCGCCTCCGCTGTATTAAGCTTGGTTTCCCAGTCTCTTACCCGATTTCCTGCCGACTGATAGGTTTTCTCTCCTTTTGCTATAGCAGTATTGACATCCTTCAGGGCATTCTCTTCCTGCTTCAATTCTTCGGACAAGGCATTGATAATAGCTTCTTGCTTTTTCATAGACCGTTCAGAAGCGTTCCCAGCTTTCGCCATTGCTTCCATTCGCTCTGATGCAGTCTTATATTCTTCTTTTAATCCTTCAATTTTTCTTTGGTGAACATCCTGTTCTTTCGTCAGGGCAGCCAGTCCGTCAGCAACCTTTTCATAACTTTCTTTGGCATGGTTCAGGCCTTTCCTGACTTCCTCTTCCTTATTCTTCTGTTCATCCAGAATTTTAGTCAAGACTTCATGTTTCTTAGTCAGGGATTCCAGGGAGTTCTGCTGCCCTTCGCACTGAGCCTCTACCAGTTTCAGTTCTGACTTCATGGAAGATAATGCTTTATTGCAGCTTGTAACATCCTGCTTAAATTCTTTCTCGCCATCCAACGTTATAAGCGCTCCTATTTTCTTCGCCGCCATCTTTTCACCTTCCCTTCCTTCCGAATTTTTCGCCGGCGCAAAAAAGAGAGCCTGTTTCCAAGCTCTCTTTCTAAACCTTTTTATGTAATAACACTTAAATACCACCTATATCAACAGACGGTTTCTATTATCTTATTTTCTTTTTCTCTTTATCGTTCCAACCGGAACATTCCACAGCTTCTTTCCGATATACCATACAACCAGCCCTATAAAGACAAGCGCTGCAAATTCGGGAATCCAGAACATGAAAAGCAGCAGGATAATCCCGGTAATCAATTGTATCCACAGCTTTGTTCGTTTATTCATTCCTTCATCCCTCCTTTGCTCTATTATACGATATATCACGCTATAAGTCCAGAAGAGAAACCCTTTTTCTGTCCTGATACAAGCCCCGCCGCATCCTGAAATTATGGAACCGTTTGAAATGCGTATACATCTCGCTCCACTTTCCCAGATACATTCTGGATACCTCTTTCTCAGTGTATCCCATCTGCATCCCGATAAAAACCAGCCACGCAAAATCTAGCTGTTCTCCTCTTCCTTCATCTCCGTCTGATTCTGCGTGGTCTTCCCGTTTTTTATCTGGAAGCACCGGTTAAATTCATCATGAAGC
The DNA here is from genome assembly GCA_948468495.1 of uncultured Dorea sp. The sequence continues at coordinate 2,102 of CAOKJI010000162.1, forward strand.
TGGTCCGCCAGTTTTGCCGGGGAGATATCCACCCGCCTTGCAATAGCGCTCCTTGAAAGAAGATTCGGCTCGCGTTCTTCTCTCTCTGCAAGAATTTCCTCCCCCTCATTTACCATATACTCTAACGCGGCGTTCACCGCTTTAATATCCGGGATTTTTCCTTTATACAGGATTTTCCCTTCTTCACTTTGTATGACATTCCCATCTTCATCCAGCGACGGCTCCCATGGAATCAGCTTTTCCTCAAATTCATCAATGGAGCCAAATTCGTCCTGAATCTTTTCCAGCACTACCAGATCACACTTAACCGGATATTTTTTCCCGGACAGTTCAATACATTTTAATCCCTCGAACATTTCTCTCCTCCTATTCCGTTCCCTGCGCTTCCTTCATTCCCGCCTGCTCTTCAATCCAGTCCTGAGCTTCCTTTGCGTGGCTAAAGATTTTCCGTTCTCTCCACAAATCGTCCGCCACTCCAATCGCCTGCCCCGCAATCGACGGAGTCTGATACTCAATATTGTCTCCCTTAGTCTTATAACTTTCCTGCCCTTCGGCAAACTTCGCTTTGTAAATCCACATAGCAACATATTTAATTACGCCGTTCACTTTCTCCTTCGCATAAATTCCAAATCCAACATAATTCGGAGAATCCGTCGTTTTATCCGTAATAGCTGTAGTACCCTCTTTATCCACTTTGTGGCCGAACATGGTTTCATGTGCCTGAATCGGCAGCGTATCCGTATTCAGATTAATATCTGCATACTTAAATTCTTTGTCGTATTCCGCAATCCCGTCATCCGCAGAAAGAGAACCTTCCGCATACTGCGGATTGATTTCTAATCCTATCGCTTTTCCACAGGTAAATCCGCCCGTATACTTTGGCGTTTCTCCACTTTCATCCAGTTTCGCAATTGTCGGTCTTACCAGTCCAATAAATGCCATAATCCTATTCCTCCATTTCTTCCTCTATCGAACACTCAAACACAATGTGACGCTTTTTCTCCTCTGTCAGCACTGTAACCTCTGGATAGGTAAAGCCCTGCTTAAACAGCGCTTCACGTATCCGGTTCTTTATCTTTATAAAATTTTCTTCTGCCGGCAGGAAAAAGTGTACCTGTACATCCGCCTTTACAACTTCCGGGGAATCATCTGCAAAGACAATTCCTCTTTCATCTGCATAATTATATACAAAATACCTCTCTTCCTCTCCGGTATAGATATCCGGCTCATACGGGAAACCGAAACCTTTTACAACTTCAATAATTTTCTCAAACTCTGTCATACCTTACGTCTCCCTGTCAAATACTTCCTGCATCTTATCCAGAACTTTCCCTTCCGCATCGTTCACCGCGGGGGTAAGAACCGGAGTCACCGCCTGCTTTCCGTCAACGCCGAACTCTAACGCCGCCATTTTCTCCATATTCCTGACTCCCTTTTTGTCTTTCCCGGTTGGACGGACGCTGATATAATATCCCCTCTGGTTTCTCATCGCCTTGCTTTTTTTAATAGACGCTGCCATGTCTCCGGTATCTTTATGACTGGCAGCCCTCTTTACAACGGATTCCTTCAGGATTGGAACGGCTTCTTCCAGCATGATCGGGGCAATCCTCTCTGCATTCAGCATATCCAGATCTTTCATCAGTTCGTCAATTCCTTCCAGCTCAAACCGCGCCATATGCCCTCCTTTCACAGCTCAGAACAACCAGCATGGATTTATCCTTCCGGTAGGTTCTTTTCACCTCATACAAGGCCCCGTCCGATTCATCCAGAAGGTATTCTTCCCCATGGTAGTTACATGCCATGATTTCAACATTCTGGTCTGCCGTATACCCTTTCTGTGCAGCTAGAATCTCATCATTTCTTGTAGTATCTGTGAAGTTTGCCGGAATACTCTCCGTATACGTTCCGCCTCCCTTCACAAATCCCTCTCTGTCCTGTTGCCTGCTTTCCTTCTTCTGCAGCCTGATACTTCTATTCCACATTATGTACCGCCCTCCTCCAAACTTAAGCGAAATACTTTATCTCTGTATAATTTCAGATATTTCTCTGTGTCCGTCCGGTCGTTCCCAATATAAGCCTTCACATATAAGGTTACTGCCATTAATGTTCCGGCATGTTCCTCTGATTCGGCAATCTTCTTCTCCACTCCGGACGCCATCATATCAGCCCTGCAGTCCTCAATATACATTTCTATATCCCTGTCATACACCTTCACAGACGCCGCGATACCACATCTCTCTTTCACCAGTTCCAGCATATCCTCCTCCTGTATCTGCTCTTATGAAACCACAGTACCCGTTACCGACGCATCGTCAATCGTAAGTTCTCCATTCACAAAGGCCTGTTCATCCTTTACCCGGCAGTCTTCCCTCTCAATGGCCCGGAATAATGTCAAATCCTCTTCAAATGCATTCAGCTCTCCCGCCATTGCAAAGTTCGATGAAATAATCGTCAGATGCTTTCTGTCGAAGAATTTGATTCCTTCTTTCAAATCTCCGATAATCAACGGGATTTTCCGTTTCTTTGCAGTAGATACGTCGGAAGGCATATCCTGATTCGGAATAACCTCTACCGGAACAATTGTCGCTCCCGCACAGAGTCTTAATTTCATCGGGTCCGCAGGATTTGGCTGTAGGAGATATTTCCCTTCCGCATCTTTGAGCGTATCCAGATATTGCAGCCCGTCGTCATTCGTCACAATCTTCGACGTTTGTTTAAACGCAGACCCCAGCGTAACATTCAACGTCTTTTTGATATCATCCAGTCCTTTTAACTCTGTTTTTTCCTTTGAGTTAATTACATTTCTGATAATATTATTCCTGGTCACTCTGGATTCGTCGCCAATCCACGTTACCAGAACAGAGGTAATATTGGCGTCGGAATCTTCTAGCAGCTCGTTTGTCACCGGGAAATATCCTGCATACTTTTCAATCTCATATTTCATACGTTCAAACTGCGGAGTTCCCTTCTTTCCAATCTTTCCTCCTTCTCCCACCTTAACAAATCCGGTCTGCTGCGTCCTCTTTTTAAAGGTTCTGGAACCCTTGTTTGTTGTTACGGTTTCCACATCTACCAGATGAATCAGGGACGCTTTTGCTTCCCGTCTCTCGTTAATTCTGGTCTGAATATCTTCCGGGACCGTATAGCCGCCGTCTGTGCTGCTTCCTTCGCTCATATCATTAGACACAAAAAATCCTCTTCTGGCCGCATTTGCAAATTCATGCACAGAATCTTTCGGGTTCCCTGGCTCCTCACTTTCGATTCCTCCTGAATCTGCAGTTCTGGCTCTGCCTGCTGCCGCCTGATTCCTCATCTGCTCCAGACCTTCGTCATCCAGATCTTTCAGCAAATCGAATTTATTCTGCAATTTTAC
>CAOKJI010000163.1 GCA_948468495.1 uncultured Dorea sp.
CATTGCCTCGCCCTCTGCGGCGACGCTTTCTTCCTGCTTTTGTACTTTTACACTCTGGGCTCTTTCTTCTTTTATCCTCTCTTCTACCGCATGATAGCTGATTTGATATGCTCCTGACACCAACATCAAAACAGCCAGTCCTACAATTACAAAACCGATACTATACTTCTTATCATTCATAAAGGCAACTCCTTTTTCGTATAGTATCGGTCTGATATTTATAAATTATTCAATTGACGTCGAAGAAACCTTGTTACTGTGTACAAATAACGAATCCATTTATCTCCGGCTGTTTAACAGATGGAATTTTCTCAGAATCCTTACAATGCTTCTTCCCTTGGGTACCATAAGCAGTTCCCGCTCCGTCACGCCGCCAAGTAAAATCAGGCTGATAAAATAAGTGATGATAGCGGTAAGAAGCGCGGCAACCGTAGCAATCCGCGGTATGGAAAATAATTCAAAGAACAGGCGTACCAGCATAGAAAAAATACTCATAATTACCGATGCAATGGCCGGAATGATAAAGGTCTTCTTTCGCTCCTGCACATAACCGCAGACCCGCTCCAAATCTCTGGCATTCAGAATACAGATTGCGCCTGCAAAGATAATTTTGCTGGCAACAATGGAATAAATGCTCCACTTAAAGGCTACCAGCATAATATACAGCGCTACCAGATGAATCACCAGAGAAATCGCCGCATTCTTTACCGGCTTCGACATATAATCCATTCCCTGCAGCGCCGCGTTCGTAACCGTAGACAGACAGAAGAACACTACGGATATGCCGCCAATCTGCAAAAGCAGCGCCGGAATTGTATTATCCTGTGTAAAATACAACAAATCCAGAATAGGTCTCGCAAGCGTTATAAATCCTGCCGCGCAGGGAATCGCAATGATCATATTAAAACGGCTGACAATATTGATTTTATTATGTATTTCCTTACGGGTTCCCGTCTGAATCGTGGCCACAAGGCTGGGCATAAAGGAAGCGGCCAGCGCGCTGGCTACGCTTAAGGGAATATTCGTCATCGTATCATACTGACCGCTGAACATTCCTAAGAGTTCCGTATATTCCTTCTCCGAAACGCCCTGAGCAGCCATAACATTTGTAAACACTGCCTGGTCCAGCAGATTACTGATATTATATACCGTTGCGCTTAAGATAACCGGCGCAATGGTAAGTAAAAGGAGTTTGTAGATATAACGCCAGCTCTCTCTCCTGTGTCCTCTGTCTCTTCGCATCTGACGTCTTAAGACCTGCTTATATATTGCAAATAAAAACAGCAAGAACAATAGAGCCGCAAAAGCTCCTGCAACCGTTCCCAGCGTTGCTCCCGCCGCGGCATAAGCCGCGCCGTAAGTATTCTTGTCTTCGCCGGAAGCCATGCTCTCTCCGAACTTTAACAACATATATGCTCCCGCGATACTGACAATAGCATTCACAATCTGCTCGATGGTCTGGGAAAACGCAGTGGGCATCATCGTTCCAAACCCCTGAAAAAATCCCCGGAACACACCGAGAAACGCCACAATAAGAATACAGGGCGCTAACACTCTGAGAGCATATACAGACATCTCTACTTTCATAATATCCGCAGCGATAAAACCAGCGCCAAAGAATACAACCGCCGTCACAACGCCTCCGGTGAGCACCGCAAATGTCATGGCCCCCTTATATACCCGGTACGCATTCCTGTACTGGCCTGTGGCAACTCTTGCGGATACCAGTTTGGAAACTGCCATGGGAAGGCTGTATGAAGTAAGCATCAGGGCAAGATTATACACCTGAAACACGATACCGTAATATCCGTTTCCTTCTGAGCCCATGATATTTGTAACTGGAATGCGGTAAGCCAGTCCAATAATTTTCGTAATTAATGCAGTCGCCGCAAGAATTGCTCCCTGCATCAAAAAACCGCCGTCTTTTTTCTTTGCCATATTCTGCTCCACAATCGAACCCTTGTATTGTTGCCAAGTCATTTCTGAATGACGTACACAATTGCTTCTATGATACGATGCTGTACAAATACAACGGTATTCATCACCTAAGAATGCCAAGCGTATTAAGCGCCTGTCTCTGCCTGTCCTCCATAACGACCCGCTCATCGTCTGTCATATGGTCGTAACCTATTAAGTGTAACATAGAATGAGCAATTAAGAAAGCAAATTCTCTTTTTACCGAGTGTCCGTATTCCTCCGCCTGCCGGATTACTCTACTCTTAGAAATTGCGATATCTCCCAGTACAAGTTCGCCTGTCTCCGGGTCAAAGCAATCCTCCCTGTCTTCTAAAAAATCAAATGTTCCCGGCGTCTCATACTCAATCATCGGAAAAGACAGCACGTCCGTCGGCCGGTCAATCCCCCGAAATTCCAGGTTCATCTTATGAATCTCCGTATCATCTGTCAGCAGAAGATTCACCTGTGCCTCGTAGGGACAACCGGCATCCTCAAGAACAGTCTCCGCCACCTTTTTGGCCAGCTCTTCACCGGGAAGCGCAAGCTCTTCCTTCCCCTCTTCTTCAAAATATAGAGTCATTCCCGCAATCTCCTTTAACCTTGTCTTCTCTTTCGTTCTCTCGGACGGGCCTTCTTCGATTCATAATCTTCATATGCCTTCACAATCCTCTGTACCAGCGGATGTCTCACCACGTCTCTGCTGGTCAGGCGGCAAATCGATATCTCGTCAATGTTCTTGACGACAGAAACAGCCGTATCCAGACCGGACACCTGTCCTGCCGGCAGATCCTTCTGGGTTACGTCTCCGGTAATCACCACCTTAGAGCCAAATCCAATCCGGGTCAGAAACATCTTCATCTGGGCCGGCGTAGTATTCTGAGCCTCATCCAGAATAATGAAGGCATTGTCTAAGGTCCTTCCTCTCATATAGGCAAGAGGAGCCACTTCAATCAATCCCCGCTCAGAATTTTTCAGGAAGCTTTCCGCCCCCATAATCTGGTAAAGGGCGTCATACAGCGGTCTTAGATAAGGGTCGATTTTACTCTGTAAATCGCCGGGGAGAAATCCTAACTTCTCTCCCGCTTCAATCGCCGGTCGGGTCAGTATAATCCGTCCCACCTCGTTATTCTTAAATGCGGTTATTGCCATCGCCATCGCAAGATAAGTCTTGCCAGTTCCGGCAGGACCCAGCCCAAATACAATCATCTGTCTGCGAATCGCGTCTACATACTTCTTCTGTCCCAGAGTTTTCGGCTTAATCGGCCTGCCCTGAAGGGTATGGCAGATGACGTCGCCGTCAATCTCTAACACCTTCCCCTCGCTGTCTTCCATAGAGAGCGCCAGGGTATAGTCTACATTCTGCTCCTGTATCTGATTCCCACGTCTGGAAAGCTCGATAAGCTGGGTAAGAACACTCTTCGCCTTCATGGCGGCGGCCTCTTCCCCTAATATTTTAACCGTATCATTGCGCGCAATCAGCGTTACGCGAAGCGTTCTCTCTATCTTCTTTGCATAGGCATCAAACTGTCCAAATACGTTCGCCTGATGGACAGCAGGAATATCTATCGTAGTCTCAATCATCCCCATCTGTAACATCCTCCACAATACTGGTCGGACGCTCTGTACCGATATCTGTAATCACTGTCAGAGTTCCTTTTGCTTCCGCCTGCATAGGCCCTGTGTATATTTTAACATCATTCTCAATAATTTCTACCCCTTTTTTTGTAAGATTATCCGTAAAACGACTATATTCTTCGCTTAAAATAGCCTGCAGTCTGTTCTCGCTATAATTAACCTGAGCAGAATTGTAAGGCGTCGTAACTCTTTTTCCCCATGAAACAGGCAGATAAAAATATTTTCCGATGCGAAGCCGGTTCTGAATCGTCAGTTCTTCCGCATTCGGAAACCGGTTACCGTGAGTTCCCAGCCAAAAAACGCGTTTCCCTATCTGAAGATACAGCTCTTCCTTTTCCTGATGAATATATTCTTTCGATTCATAACTTAGCTCGCAGCTGTCCTGATAATCCATCGAAACCTGTGCCCGGATGTCTGCGTCAGACTGATGGAACTGATACCCCGTCGTCTCGCCTGCGTCATTCACTACGGGAACAGCCCCCGTAACCAGAATATCGCCTTTGTGCACCTCCTGTCCTTCTGCCACGCAGGGAATCCCCTGCCGGACAATCATCGTCGTAATCACGCCGTCGCAATCCGCCACAATGTCCAACCCCTGTCCCACGTTCTGCTGTCCCGGCATTTCGCTTCCCGGTCCCTCCTCCGGATTCTGCGCCTCTGTTCCGGCGTTCTCCTGCGCCGCCCCGGAATTTCGTGATGCTCCACCATTCTCCTGCCCTGTCTCCGGATTTTGCGATGCTTCGCCATTCTCCTGCGCCGCTTCCGGATTCTGCGCTGCGATTAAACCATTTACCTGTGAGGTATCCGTATTTCCTGAATCTGTACCGCCGTTTTCCGGCATTGTCTGTGCGTCTTCCGCCGTATCCGTCACATCCTTCGAGTCTTCATTTTCCTTAATCTGTACAATCAGTCTGCATCCTTCGATGGACGCAGAGACCCATATAATCTCGTCATAAGACTTTCGGATGTCCTTCACAATCCGGTCGCAGTCCACCTTTGAAAGCCGCATACCATGTACCACACCCTGCTCCTCCAAAAATGCAATCAAGGCCTCGTCCGTATATTTTCGGTTTCCTTTTACATCAATGCTCCACACAAACAGAGACAAAAAATAAATAAAAGCAATACTGAGCGCCGCTCCGGCAAAAAATACTTTTCGCTTTCGATACCGGAACAGATAAAAGGGAATTCCAATCCGCTCTGTGACAACTACCTTAGCGCCTGTTTTCCGAATAACCGGCTTTAGTTTATGAAATCCGGAAACCGTAATATACATATCGTATGCGCCGTTAGAAGGCGTAATTCCCCAGATATAAATTCCTCTGTAACTGCAGGCATTTAGAAAGCGCTCCGGAGAATACCCAATCACTCTAATTTTCAAATATCCTTTTATATATCGATAGATGGACAGAAGCAATCTACTTCTCACTCCTTTAATTTACATACTTAATCTCCGTGACCTTTCCTGTAATTTTCATCTCATCATTCGTATAATACTCAATCATAAGATTTTTGCCTATAATCCGAATCTGGCCAATTCTGGTCTGAATCCGAATCAGCAGTTCCGTATATTCTAAAATCCCTCTATAATTTTCCACTAGCAATTCCATCTGACCAACAATTGTCAGAATCGGCGCGCCCATCACGACGTCTTTGGGCATTCCGGCCATATCCGCCACCATTCCGTGAAATTTCTTTTCACCGGATGTGCTGTTTTTTTCTCTCATAAAAAAGCCACACATAGTTTTATGACTATTCTATGTGCGGCTCTGTCTGCTTATGCGTTGTCCGGCTGGAGTTCCCTCGCAAGAGCTTCAATCTGCGTGAGAACGTCTTCTTTGACTCCTGATTTTATTGTAACCTGGGTT